>CAYNFU010000001.1:0-65466 GCA_964396785.1 uncultured Gammaproteobacteria bacterium
GGGACGCAAGTTTAATCAGAATTGAGGTAACTGCAATTACGGGAGAAAATACAATAAGAAGAACTATGGCACCAACGATATCGATCACCCTTTTAACAATCTCGTAAAACATACTAGGCAGGCAGAAATTATACTACAAAAGCTCTTTTCTTTTCTCGGATTTCAACTGTTCGACGATTTTTTTAACCGACTGAGCGCTACTTCGTTTACAGACAAGGAGAATATCTTTGGAATCTATAATTGCAATGTCGTCAACGTCAACTATTCCAATGAGTCTTCCGTCCATATGAACTAGGGTATTTGAGGTATCAATATTTATTACTCTTCCTCCCGATTCCTCCCCGTCAATAATTACGTTTCCGACTTTATCTTTAGGCAGATTCTCCCAAACCTCATTCCAATCTCCTATATCGGTCCAATGAAAATTTCCTTCAATGACCAAAAAGTTCTTTTCTTTTTCCGCAACTGCATAGTCAACCGAAATTTTAGGCATGAGCTCATAAGAGTGGGTAAGAACTTCTTTTTCCTTTTCAGTTCCTATTGCTTCTTTAATACTTGTGAGTCTCTCATTAATATCTGGGGCATATTTTCCTACAGATGCCAAAAATCCGTCTGCTCTCCAGACAAATTGACCTGCGTTCCAATAATATTCACCCGATTCGGTGAATTTTATAGCAAGGGGAAGAGGCGGTTTTTCAATGAACTTCTCTAATTTGTAAAAATCGACTCCACTTACGCTTTTCACTTTTTTCCCTCTTTTGATATGTCCGTAACCGGTATTTGGGTATCTTGCCTTAACCCCCATGGCAATATGTAGTCTATTCTCAAAGGCTTCCTTTGCCGCCTCAAGAAGTGTATCGAGATATTTTTGTATTGGGTCAACGAGCCTATCTGCGGATTCGGTAATAATTACGGCACTGGGGTCCTTGGAATAAATATAGAGTGCTCCTACTGCGTGGGCCGGTCCCGTGTCGCGCCTTGCTGGCTCGACTATTATGTTATCAGGGGATAAATGACTTTCTTCCCTGAGAATTTCCTTTTTATAGGCTTCTGAAACCGTAATCACAAATATTTTCTCCCAAGGCAGAATCTTGTTTAATCTTTCGAGAGTGATTTGGGTGAGGGTTTTTTCTCCAAAAAGTTTGAGAAATTGTTTTGGAGTTTTCTCACGAGATTTCGGCCAAAGTCTTGTACCACCACCTCCAGCGAGAATGAGCGCGAATAAATGTTCTTTGTAACTATCCATTAATATTATTGATAAGCTTTAACAATCTCTTTTTAAAGACATCCTTTGAAAATCGCTCGGCGGATTTAACTATTTTACCTCTATTAAACGACATTTTTTCAAATTTCTTTATGGCTTCGGTCAGACTTACCACCGACTGTTTTTCAAAAAAGACTCCATTTACGCCTGGCAAAATAGTATCCTGCGCACCCCCTACTTTATATGCAACCACCGGGGTACCGGCCGCATGGGCCTCGACAACCACTTTTCCAAAGTCTTCCTCCTGCGGGAAAATCAATGCCCGTGCCTTACTATAGTAGTGAGAAAGCTCTCTATCTGTCAATTCTCCTATAAACTTGACGTTGCCTTTTGCCATCTTTTTTAGCCTACTTTCCTCGCTCCCCTTTCCAATGATAGTAAGTGGTAGACCAAGCTTATTAAAAGCTCGAACCGCCAGATCCACCCTCTTGTAAGGAGTAAGGCGGCCAACCAAAAGATAAAAATCTGACTCATTTCTTTTCCCTTTGAATTTCTCAATATCTACAGGGGGGTATATAACTTCTGACTCGCGACCATAGTACTTTTCGATCCTTTTTTTGACGACGCTTGATATGGCTATCATCAAATCGGGCCTAGCGCTTGCAATCTTGTCCCAATTCCTAAGATAGCTAACCAGCGGCCTTGAAATGCCCCTAAAGAAGGGGAACGTTTTAAATTTACTCGGGGGGAACCTGAAATAAAAATCGTGGGCACTCCAAAGGTAGCGCGTGGGCGTAAGGCAATAACAAATATGAACCGTTCCTGGTTTTGTTATTATTCCCTTGGCAGCCTCAGAAGTTACTGAAATAACCAAGTCAAAGGCAGAAAAATCGAAACTTTCAAATGCAATAGGAGTAAAAGCTCCTAAAAATTCATGATTGGTTTTTGTTAAGGGAATTTTTTGCAAAAAGGAGGGAATAACCGAAGGAAAAACTTTCGCCCAAGGAGCGTCTTTGGGGGAATAAACCGATGTATAAAGTGGAGCATCGGGGAAAAGTTCATGCAGGGTGAGTAAGTCGCGCTCGGCCCCACCCCATTTGTTGACTCTATCGTATACGAGCGCAACTTTCATAGATTTTAAGTGTCTCTTGCGCCATTTTATTCCAAGAGTATCTTTTTACAAAATCGCGTGCTTTAGCAATCCTTTCCTCCCGGGCTTCAGCTCCTATTTCTAAAGCCAGCTCCATTGTTCTGGCAATTGATGAGAAATCAAAGGGATTAAAATAAATCGCGTGCTCTTTGTAAACCTCCTTAAGAACCAAAATTTCGGATGCCAGTACTAAAGTTCCCACCTCCATCGCGTCAAGACCCGGTATCCCAAATCCTTCGGATAAAGTAGGAAAGACAAATGCGGCTGAGTGCCTGTAAAGTGTTCCCACCTCCTCATCTGGCAAAAAGCCTAGAACTTTGACAAAAGCGCCAGCTCCCATTTCGGAAATTAACTTCTCAAGTTTTTTGACAAAGAAATTCCTAGCAGAAACTATTACCAAGTGTGCTTTTATTCTGCGCTCTGTATTAAGAGAGATAATCGCTTCAATTAATCTTTTCAAATTCTTATGGGGATAGGCGTTTCCTGTGTATATAAAGTAGGGTGTTTCAATACCATACTTTTTCAAAAGCGGGGTAACAGCGCCCCCTCCAGATAAATCACTTACTCCTTCAGGCGTGACTGAAACTTTATCTGGGTCAAGGCTGTAATAGTCTACCAGTTCTTTTTTGACCGCATGGCTGGGAACAATAATTTTTACGGGCTTTTTAACCGCCCTATCAAATACGGCTCTATAGCCCAGTCGTTTAATAAGGTACACGATGGGAGCAAGTGTGGTTGCTTCAAACCCTTTTTGCTTATGCATAAGTAAATCGTGAATTGTTACAACATAATCTCCTCGATAGAGAATGGGTACGTTGAAGTGGGGAAAATGAACCAAATCGGGCTTCTCATTTTTTAATATCTTGGGAAGAGAAATTTGTTCGCTAAATGAATATTGGCGAAAGTCTCCCTTAATTTTCTTGAAATTCGCGGGTAAAGATAAACTTTTAAAATAGTTATTTCTTAAAATGAGAGTGTAATCGTTTTTTCTGTCAATTTTTGCAAGATTTTGAGTTAGCTCCATAACATACCTACCTATTCCGGTATGTTCAATTCCATACATTCTGGCGTCGATTACGATTTTCATTTGGAGGAAATTACACTTGCGTAAATAGGGTCGTGAAGTTTAACAACCTCTTTCCAATCAAAGTATCTGTGAACGTGGTTTTGACCTTTTTGTCCTATACGATTTGCCAAATCTGGGTTTTTTAGTAGTTTGATAGCTTCCCTGGCAAGGGCTTCATCACTATCTGCAATGAGCGCTTGTTCCCCCTGAGTGATATTAAGACCAGCGACTCCAATTGACGTCGAGACAACAGGAAGCCCGGCGGCCATGGCTTCTAATATTTTTAAGCGGGTTCCCCCCGCTCCTTTTATTGGAGCAACCATTATGCTCGCACTTCCGTAAGCATCTCTTGCATCAGGAATATTTTCGGTTATTTCAATGCTTTCATCACTTTCTGAAAGTCTCTTAATCCATTCTGGAATTTCTCTGCCTACAATCCAAACCTTAGCATTTGGGACCTCCTTTTTAACCTTAGGCCATATTTTTTTTATCAATATTTCTGAAGCCTCTTGATTTTGAAGCCACTCAAAGTTGCTTACACCATATAATACTTTAGGGGGCAATTTCCTTTCCATCTTTTTTGCCGCATAAAACTCGGTATCAACCCCGTTAGGAATAATATCGACTTTTACCCCTGGAATTAGCTTAATCATTTCACTCCTGTCCTCGGCCGAAACTGCCACTAATTTGCTTGCTTTAGTCCAGTAATGTTTTTCCCAATACTTAACCTTTAAAACGTCATACATATAAAAAGGCCTCAAGATTCTAGGTACCTTTGTCTCTACGTGGTGTTTATAAACATCGTGCCAAATAGTTTGCTCGACGAGTATTGTGGGAACGTCGGTGCGGGCTAAATGCGGCATAACATAGAAAGTCTCGGCGTGGATCAAATCATATTTCTCATTGGCGAGTTCCAGCGAAACCGCCCGCCTTTCCTTTAAAGACAAATTTCTAATAACCATAAGCGGGAATGGCCCGAAAAGAGAAAGGAGCACATTTCTTACGGTCCAAGGCTTTTTTGGCCTATCAAAAACCATTACTTTTTTGCAGTATTTCCTAAGCTCCGGAATGAATTTCTCCTCAGATGTATCTTTTGCGAGGGAAAAAAGGGTAATATCGTGCTTCTTTGAAAGGTATTTGATTATATTGTACCAGCGTGTTTGTCCACCGCTGGTCTCAGGTTTTGGCAAATAGGGAACTAACATCAATATCTTCATTTTATGGGTTTATGTAAATCTGCTATTAAATAAGTATTTGTTTTCTCAACTACTTCAAACCTTGCAATAACGTCTAGAGTATCTGGGTCATTTAGGCTAACAGTAACGTAATAATCCGCCCCTTTTTGAATTATTTCATCCACCGATGAATCAATTACCGGCCATCCCCTTCTTTTTGTCTGGTAAAGAAATGCAGTATCCCCATTGTAGGGTGCAATTACTATCGCATCCTTGGGAGTCAATCTATCAACGGCTGCCCCTGCCTCCATAATTTCCGGGTGGTTAACTTTATAAAACTCTCTAACTTCGGAGGCTCCTGTTGTAAACATAATGAGTATCGAGAATATTGCAACAGATCTGGTAGCTACGAGCGGAAAGTCTCGGGAATTCCACAAATAAATTAGCCCCTCTGCCAAGGTTAAAGAAATTGCCGGAATAGCAATCGCCTGATAGTAATCGTGCCTTACGTTGGCTGTGGCAAAGACGACAACATAAATGAGCATCCCTAGTAAAAATGCATGTGTAAATAGGTCTTTCTTGGGTTTAAGAAGTCCAAAGACAAATATTATAATTCCCCAGAATCCCAAAATAAGTTTTGTTAGTCTCTCCCCAAAAATCCAGCGAAAAAAAGCGGGTTTTAAGCGGATTCCGTCACCATTGAACATCCAAGACCATCCGGGGATGCCTGCTGGAAATTTACTAATCCAGGCCCGCCAGACAAAGAAAGGAACCAAAATTATATCTACAAAAATAAGGAGTTTAATTAAGAGTTTGGGATTTTGGAAAATTTTCTTAAAAGAATATTTCTTTGATATTAAATAAATTAAAGGAACTGTATAAAAAATAATAAAGGGCTTAATTAAAAGTCCAAGAGCGATGGAAACCCCTGATAGATATAAAAAGTGTGCTTTATCTTTGTCGATAAAAAGAATAAAAAGCCAAATTCCCAACAGGCCAAAAAATATTGCCGTAGGTTCGGGCAGTATTACTCTGGTGAAATAAATGTTAAAAGGCAAAAAGAGGAAAAAAAATGAAGCTAAAACCCCACCCCACTTATTCATAAATCTTGCTCCCAGAAAGTAGAGAATAAACCCTGAACCTAAAGTAAAAATAATCGAAACTAGCCTCCCCCATACTTCAAAGGACACAACGCCAATATTTTTGGCTAAAACTGCGTGTATTGCGTTATAGAGAGGGAACTCAACATATCGATAGCCTTCTGGGTTTAAAATTCGAGACTGGGTTGAGGATAAATCGTAGTAACGTGGATAAAGTATATTAACACCGTTTTCCACGTAAAGCCTGGCAACGGCCGCTGTGTCAGCTTGCCTAAAAGAATGCCAATCTGCAATCGGATTATCTATTTTATATAACCTGACTATAAAACCACCAACAAGTATTAATGCTAACAAATAGTACTCAATACGCTTAACTGAAATAACTCGCGCAACTAATTTATTCAATATATTTCTCATTTCGTACCAGTCCCACCAAAACACCAATTAATAACCAGAAGATTATAGCGAATTTTGACGCTTCAAAAACGTCAATAAAAACTGCATTAATTAATACACCAATGCTCCCTCCCAAAAGACCTGCAACAATTGGCCTTTGAATTTCTGGTAGCTTTTCCAAGTTAGACTTCACATTTGCTAAAAACAACGATCCAATCCGAAGGAAAATTAAACAAAATGCTGCAAATCCCAAAATTCCTGTCTCTCCCAATGCCCTTAAATAATCGTTATCTGTGGCAAGTGTAATTGAAGAATAACCAGTACCAAGTAGTGGATTTTTTGCCAATGACCTTACCGCCCTCGGCCATTCTACATTTATCCTGATTGAAGAAGATCTATCTTCTATGACGGGTGGAGGTGCTGGTGTAGGAGTCACAAAATCTGTCCTTCTTTGTGGCACTTCCTCTTGTGCGTATACTGTCCATGACGCATCCCCCGTTCTTTTTTTAACCTCGTCAAAAATTCTTAAATATCTGGCCCTTAAGTCTGGGGAGAATGAGAAAAATATCAAACTAATGATAGTTACAACGAGAACCTCCTTATACTTTCTAAGGATTAGTAGTGCAACACTAACTCCCACCAAATATGAAACGATAGAAATTCTTGATACTGAGGCGAGTAGTAACCAAAGGCCAGAAAAGATTGCCCCCGCAATTAATATTTTCCATAATTTCTGTTTGAGGGTATAAAAGAGAGCTATAAAAATTGGTAAAACGAAAACCAAAAAAGTGGCTAGATCATAGTGCCCTGCGAACGTGGAATTTATGTGACTTCCCGGTAGCCAGCGAAGGGCAATTCCTTTTGCATACTCTACGTTTTGTGTGACTATTACTGGCCAATAAAGGAAACGCTGCCCCAGTGCATAAACGAAGACAATAAATAATGTAAGTAAAAGAACCTTGATATAAAAACTCAAATTCTCTCTATTTCGTATTGCGAGAACTCCCAAGAAAAACCCTGAAAAATATTCAATTCTCCTTAAGAAGTGTAGAAGTCCAATCTCTGGCTCTACCGACTTTGTTATTAAAACTCCCGACAGCAAAGATAGAAGCCCAACTAACGAATAGATTAAAATAGATTTTTCGATTTTTAAAGAAAATATCCGAAAAAGTTTTGGAAGTAAATATATCCCGCAAATTCCAAAAACCGTCGCCATCAAAAAATCCTCCAATCTTACAGAAACTTGTATTCCGGGAATCCTAATAAAAGGAAACTTGGGATACAAAATTATTACCATAATAACTGCGGCGGTTAAGTATTTGAAAATGTTATCCGGTGACTTTAAAAGAGTTCGCATAATTTTTATTTAAGCTCCTTTTTTATATCGATTGCCGCTTGGTAAAGATTCTTTGAAATAAGGAGAGTTAAGCCCAAAGTTAAAAACCCAATTAATAGCCTTATTCCAAGGTTGCTCGGTACATATCTTACAATCACTTTTTGTCTCCAATCTTTTTCATCTATTTTTATTGCATCTTGAGCAAGTTTTGGTTCAAAACCGTTCACAAATATAGACTCTCTAAAAGGGTGTACTATCTCTTCGAGAAAAGTGCTTCTGGCTTGGTCGCGTATGAGAGTCTGCGCTTCTTCTGGCGGATAATTGAGCCGATAGGTGGGAAGGGGAACTTCAAAGAAGTTTGATTTATTAAACTCTTCCTGATAGTGGGCTAAAACCTCATTTCGCCCATAATCCGTATAATATCCTCTCCTTAACGGGGTTTCCACGTCCGCCGGTTCATTTGAAACGTACGCATCGTCTAGTTGTTCGGGAAATTCTGGTGAGGGCAAGTATAAATAGAGAAGGAAACCTAGGCTGAGTAATAAAAATGCGATCTTTAATGCTACTTTCATTTCAAAGAGTTACTGGAAAAGCCTTGCCCGGCCCAGGCGATAATGAAGATCCTTATGTTTTCTCTCTCCGATAACTTTTGCAGGAACTCCACCGACAATTTCGAAGTCTTGAACACTTTTTGTAACCACTGCTCCGGCTGCTACAACCGCTCCTTTACCAATCTTCACACTGGGTAAAATAATTACTCTGGGTCCTATAAACACGTAGTCGCCTATTTCTACAGGAGCTTCAATTGGTGAAAAGTCGTCCTTCTCAAGGTCGTGCTCAGAGTTATATATCATTACTTCTGAGGCAATATCAACGTGTTTACCTATTATAAGGGGAGCTCTGCCATCCAGGAAAACATGGTCTCCGATAATTGTATCTTCTCCAATCTTGATGTTTCGAGGCTGAAAAAATCTAGCCCACATATGAATTACACTATTTCTGCCAATTTGAACTCCTGCAAGCATATAAAAGAGGGACCTTAGCGAATGAAATGGGATATGGCCTACCCAACGAAGCAACATAAGTTCAAAATCTAGCCAGTAGTTATATAAGCGGTTTTTTATCTTGGGAAAGGCTTCGAAAAGCGTCAATTCCTTTCCCATTCTGTCCGTAAATAAGGCCATATTCTACTTTTGCACTCCTTCTAATACGCTTAGGGTCTTTCGGGCTGTTTTCTCCCAAGAAAAGCCTTTCACACGAGCTAAACCCTTCTTCACAAGATTATTATACTGCCTTTCTGAGGCGGAAAGCACTTTTTTAATGCCAGCTGCAATACTCTGAGTGCTATAAGGATCTACCAAAATCCCTGCATCACCAACAACTTCGGGTAAAGCACCCTTATTTGAGGCTACTACGGGCACGCCGCAGGCAAATGCGTGCAGTATATCCATTCCGAACCCTTCCCAAAAGGATGGGAGTGTGAAAACCCTAGCTCCCCTTATAAGGGCGGGTTTTTCTTCTTCAGGGACAAAATCTGTAAAAATAATGTCTTTAGTTAGACCTAAGGCCTGAACTTTTTCAAATATTGACCCATAAAGCCACCCCTTTTTGCCGGCAACTACAAGAGAATAATTTGGATATTCCTCCTTTAACTGCCTCCAAGCAGTCAGTAGCCCCTCAACGTTCTTACTTGGCTTTAGGGTACTGAGGTATAACACATAGTCCTTCACTATAGAGTATTTTTCCTTAATACGTCGCACATCGTCATTAGTGATTGACTGATTAAAGCGTGCACTATCGTATCCATGGTATACAACGTGTATTTTTTTTGAGGCAAATGGATAGTGTCGTACAATGTCATTTCTTGTACTAGTTGATACAGCTATGATAGCTTTTGATATAAATATCGAATAAGCACTCCAATACTTCAGCTGCCAAAAGTCGTATTTTTTAAATTGTTCCGAAAATTCAAGGTAACCCAAGTCATGAATCGTACAAACTACCGGAACTGCCGAAAAAGGGGGAACATAGTGACTTGGAGAGAAAAAAACATCTGGTCTGGGCCGTCCTATAAAGAGTTCGGGAGTTAACCTCCTTATTATCCACGCCCCGCGACCCGAAATTACCTTATAAAAGAAGTTTTTTGTGGCTTTTGGAAGAAATTCTTTAGGTTTTTCTCTTAAAAAGACAATAATCTTGTGTTTACCTTTCCACTCATCCTCTAGTTTTCGTATGGCGGTAAGAACCTCGAGTGAATATTGGTTAACTCCGACTCGACTTTCTATATTTGCTTCGTTACCGTCTATTCCAATTATCATTTTAATTTGCTCCCTGCCCTTTGGTAAACTTTAATAGTACTTTCGGAAACCCGCGTCCAAGAAAATTCTTTAACTTTCTCTTTCCCTTTTTTTACGAGATCTTCCCTATCCTTTATGGCACTTTTCACGCCCTCCGAGATAGAATCAACATCCTCCGGGTCAACCAAAACCGCTGCACCATGACCCAACTCCTGCATTGTTCCTACTTTTGAAGTGACAACTGGAGTTTCACAAGCAAAAGCCTCGAGGATTGGAAATCCGAAGCCTTCATATAGTGACGGATACAAAAGTGCTTTAGATCCTGAATACAAGGCAGGAAGGTCGGAAGAGGCAACATGTCCTAGAATTTTCACACCGCGCGTAGGCTCAATTTTCATGAATGGATGGCCCACAATAATAAGCTTCATGTCCATTCCCGGCCTTACTTTTTCGAATGCTCTTACTATCCTTTGGGTATTCTTTCTGGGATTGACCCCGATTGACAAAAGATATGAGCCGCTTATTTGATACTTTCTTTTTACCTTTTCAATTTCGACTTGTGTGGTACGTTTAAAGGCCTGATCCGGAGCTTCTGGGATAACCACTATTCTATCCGTCTCTACATTAAGCCTCATAATATCATTTTTTGTAGTTTCTGAAGGAACTATAATCACATCTACTTCATTAATAACCCATTTGAGGCGAGCTAGATGTGTTTTAACTATCTTTGGGTGTGTAAGCTTGGGAAAAAGTAAAGGAAACAAATCGTGTACCGTGGTTACTTTGAAGGCCTTGGAGGGTGGCTGGGTCCAATCGGAAGAATGAAAAACATCGACCTCCCCGACCAATCTTTCGACCGGCAGGATATGGAGCCTGTTCCAGACAATTGCGGCAAGAGTGGGTGGAAATGGAAAGACCTTGTCTGTAAAATTACCTTTTAGTGAATTAAAGAAAGCCTTCAGCGTCCCCATTTGCCTAAGGGATCCACCAAATAAGATATAGTCATTTTTGTCGTCAAACCGTAATAAGTTCTCACAAAGAAGCTTCGTATAAACAGATACACCGGTGCCGTAGACAACTTGGGAAACGTCAATTGCAATCTTCATGGCCGTTTCAGGTATCTTATAATGCCAACTCCGGGAAAATCAAAGGAAGAAGCTTCAATAAAGCCTTCCTCACCTAAACTTGTCGCTACAATCCGCCCAGGGTCGTGGAGCTCCCACAAATACTCAAAATAATAAACCCCTTTTGAGTTTAGAGTTTTATCGGTAACTTTTTTCCTTGTGGGAATGGGATTTGCGGCTATTGAATCTGTTAAGCCTTCGGCATTCATGCTTTGGTTACTATACCATTGGTAGGGTGCAAATGGCTCTGTAAAATTAAAAACAACCATCTCATCACTTGCTACCCTTGATTCTACGAAGTGAACTGCCTCTCTCCACTGCTCTCTTTTCTGATAAGGGTCGGTTATATAAATGAGCCAGGAGAAAATATTTCCAAGAATAATTATTCCCAAAAGAAGTAATTTATTCTTACCTTTATGTTTTTCAATCCCCCAAGCGGCTAAAAGAAAAAAGGCTGGCAAAACATACAAAAATCGGAAATAAATAAATGCCGGAAAAAATAAAGAGGTGAAAAAACCAAGAAAAATCGGGACAATAAGGTAAAGCCGTACGGGAATGACTTCCCTTCTTTTCCGCCATGCCGCAATAAAAGCGAGAGCGTAGGGGATAGAGAAAATACCGATAAGAGAATAATACAAAGTCTTATCGGTGATTGATATCCTGCCAAAGACAAACTTTGCCCAAACTAACCCCAGCTGTTTGGGGGTCGCCCCACCCGCCACTTTTGCCCATGCCGGAAGAGTCTCTAAAAGCCATCTTCCACCTTGGGACTGGATTAAAAAGGTTGGAATCCACAAAATTCCTAAAATCAGAAGGGGTAGGAAAGATATAGCCATCTTTTTCCACCAAATTTTTCCTTTCTTTGAAATAAATCCTATTAGCCAAAAAACTGGGAGAAGAAATACGGGCATATAATCGGTAAATACCAAAGCAACTATTGTTAGGGAAAAGGCCTTCCAGTTCTCTTTAAGGAAGAGGTAGAACGCAAGCGCGGCTAAAAAGGCCGCCATAGAATACATTCTGGCTTCTTGAGAGTAATAAATATGAAACGGAGATGTGGCTATAAGAATTGCCGCAAGAGCCCCCAAGCGCTTGCTAAATATGTTTCCTATCTTATATACCATGTAGATGGTTCCAATACCAAAAATGACTGACAAGCTCCTAAGGGCAGCTTCCGAATATCCAAATAGACCACTCCAGAGCTTAAGGGTTAAGTAATATAAAGGGGGGTGATTATCGTGCGTAGGAAACTCTGACAAAATCTGCCAAAATGTCTGATTTTTTACTACAAGTGCCCCTATGCTCTCGTCCAGCCAAAGAGACTGGTTAATTACAACTAGCCTTAAGGCTAGTCCCACAATAAGTATCAAAAGAATGTACTTTTTCATAGTGCGGGTACGGCAACCCTAGGATCATGGGTTAGCACCCAGCTTAAGTGTAAAACAAAAAGGAGAGCCAGGAAACTCAATATGGTCAATTTGGACTTTAAGGAAGATTTTCTCACAAGCCTATAAATAATTAGCCCCAGGACAATGTGGAGAGCAGGATAGACAATAAAGGTTAAATAGGGGCTTCCCCATACCTTATCAAAATTAAATCTAAGAAGTGATGAGGCTACATCATTTGGGAAATCCTGGTTAACAAACCTTACTTTGAAAGGTTCTTGGAATTTTAATCCAACGAGCCTTAGAGCATCCCAAGCAAAACCAAGATACCTACTTCCGGAAATCTCGGTGTATCTAAGACGGACAACGAGTGCATCGAGCCCAAATGTCAAAGGAAGAATCAGGGACATAAGACCTGGTCTTAAAAAATAGAATCCGGCAAAAACTCCAAAAACCAAAAGTGACTGAACTATCTCAAGATTTTGAAATACTGGTCCAAAGTAGACTATCCACCCGAATTGCTCGGTCGACCTTAACAAAAGGCCAAAGCCGGCTATTAAAAAAAGTGTTGCTAAAATAGAGTTTAATACTTTCTTTTTAAGGATAAATAAAACCGACAACGCCCCCCAGACCAACAGGTAATAGGGGAAATATCTGCCACCCGAGCTAGGCGGGTTCGTTCCAAGTCTTCTATCCAAAAAGTTAGAGGTATCGGCGACAAAATAATCGGAAAAGGCGTCCTGGGAGTTATAGAAAATTTCATCTCCTAATTTTTGATTCATCCTTTTTTGAGGAGTTAAAATCCACTCAAAATCTCCACCCTTGAGCCTAACAACATCTGGATTTTGAGAATAATAAGCCATATAACTTTGGGCAAAATCGCTCATCGTTACAAACATCAGGCCCTGAATCTTACTAAGGGTAAGAAGTTGGTTCCCATATTCCTCAATAAATGTAGCCCCCTCAATTCCGGTCTCAAGGCCGACTGTGGCCTGTCCTATCTCATTTCGACAGTCAAGATAATTCCTTACAAGTGTGTCAAAATAATCGGTATTTTTTCCTAAACTCGTGTAATCATTTGCTTGCATTGAATAATTGGAATATGCCGGCCCTTCCCCATAGGCCAAAGTTAAGTCTCTCTGTGCCCACTGAATAACAACTAAATCCATTTGACTCTCTTTAGAACCCGCCGGAGTTAAAACATTAGCCTTGCTCGGATAATAGGGAATCCCCCACCACTGACCCCAAACTCCATAGTTGTCGGTAGTTTTTTGGTCGGAAACTATCATGGCGGATACTACTCCATACTTTTTACTCAAATAGTTCAGGGAGTAGGAATCAATCCACCAGGCTCCCACGGACTTTGGATAATAGCCGAAAGTGTCTTTAAACCGTCTAAAGGTAGTATCAAGAAGCTTTCTTCGCTCGCTTTCTTGATATCCGGACAAAAACACTGCCCTGGGACTCGCCCAGGGGGTAAATGCAGGATAAATAACCCTCGAATCCCTCGCAAGATCCGTACTTACCTCAAGAAGTAGCCCAAATTCTTGGTTTGGGCTAAATCCGCGGACCTCAGAAATAACTTCGGAGTCAATGAGCGCGTCGTACTGCAAAAGCCATGTGGCGGGATACGAATACTTACTTGACAGACTATATTGGTTGAGAAGCGGGTTCACAGACTTGTCGCTCCAAAGCTCCCTTCCGCGTACGGGATTTACCAAAGTCAGGTAGCGTCTTTGACAAGAAATATTTTGCTCCTGAGCAAATAAATTTCCGGGAAATACCAGAAAAAGTAAGGCAGTCAAAAGAAGCGTCCAAAAAAACCTCATTTTGTCCTCTTGCCCGTAAGAATCATCTCTAGTATCCCAATCAAAATACCAAAGTCATATACCAGCTTGAATACCAAAAATTGAGGTAACATGTTTATAAATGCCTTAAATGTGCCGACCATGAAAGATACTGCTAAAGACGCACGGACTATGCCAATCGTCTGTCCAAAGGCCCCAAGCTTATATCCTCTTTTGCCCACCCACCTGGCGTGATTAAATACTTCTTTTAAGGAAGAAGGATTTTTGTGATAAAAGATGACTCCTGGGGTTGAGACGGCCATGTATCCTAATTTGTCATAGAGGCTGTAGTCGTCGGTGTAGCCACCGGGGGTAAAACCCTCAACCTTATCAAATTCTTTTTTTAGAATTGCCCTAAATACTTTTTGTTTATCGGGGTAATTTCTGGGATGGCGTTTCCTTTCTTCCCAATTTTGATTAATATTCCAGCACCTTGCCCAAACATTCTCCCAGTTACTTACGTATTCGTATTTTGAAAAAGTTCCCTTTGCGGATCCCGAAAGAATTGGTTTAACTAGGTTTTTTAGAAAGTTTTTGTCAAAAGTCATGTCAGCGTCGACAAAAACCAAAATTTCGCCGCTTGCACGCTTTACCCCCAAATTCCTCGCCGCTCCAGCCCCAAGGTGGTTCTGGTGAAGCGTAGTAACTCGTGAGCTTATCTTTTCAGGGGTTTCGTCGGTAGAGCCGTCATCGACAACAATAATCTCGAAATCGTGATAAGTTTGTTTAGCGAGAGACGCTATACATTCTCCAATTGCGTTAGACTCATTGTAAGTCGGAATAATAACCGAGATTTTCATTTGATTAGACTTTTGAATAAATCTTCATATTGTTTTGCGATTTTATCCCAATTAAACTTCTCGGCCTGCTTCCTTGGTTTATCTCCCCAATCCTTGTCTAAAGCTATCTTCAAGGCTGAAGCGTACTCTTTTGAATCTGTCGGGTCAACAAAGCTACCTGCATCTCCTACTATTTCTTTCCTTATGTCGTCGTCGTTAACTACCACCGGCAAATTTGTTGCCATGGCCTCAACTATTACCATTTCGAAGGATCTGTACCAAGGAGAGGCTAGCGTAAGGACGTCCGCTCCCCGATAAACCTGGGGCATCTTATTAAAGTCAAAAGAAGTAATTAGAAACCTCCCTTTAAGAATGCTTTTTGCCAATCTCTCAAGCTCCAACCTAAGTGGTCCCTTGCCTACAATCACTAAACTTCCTTTTGGCACCTGTGACATTGCCCTTATGACAAGATCCATCCTTTTATCTCTATCCAAAGCTCCCACCGCTATAACTACCGGTCTTTCTAATTTGAAATCCATTTTTCCCCCATCGGGCCTAAATACATTGGTATCTACCCCGTTTGGTATATATTCGATTCGCTTCAAGAGCGGGTTTACTCCCTTTGCCCAATTCATGAGTTTTGTGGAAAGAGCTACAAAGGTATTTGGAAAGCACCAAAGATTATTCCTATCGTCCCACCCCTTCCCTGACTGGCCGGAAATAACTATCTTTCCTCCATAAAGCCAGGTAATAATTCTTACGAATGCCGGTTGCCACCCTCCGTCAATTGGAATAACAACATCATATTTCTCCCTCCACAGCCTACCCAGATTCTTTAGAGTGAATATTGTTACCTGAATTCCAAATGGATCAAGATAAGTACGCCAGACAATTGGCCAGCGTACTTTGTATGGCTTATTCGCCGAAATTATATCTACACCAATCCCCTTTTCTTTAAGTCTTTTTGAGAGTTCGTCTACAAATCTCTCAGCCCCTCTTTCAACGACCCCGTAGGAAACATTTAGAAAAGCTATTTTCATTTCAGCATCCAGATTTCATAACCATCGATTTTATCGGTTAGTTCATAATTTTCCGAGATAAATTTATTCAGATGAGGAGGCTTATAGGACCCTAGCCCAGACTCTTGATACTCTCCTTGGACTATTAGTTTGGGTTGCGAGATCTCCAAGCTCACCGCCATCGCATCCTGAATGAACGGAATTTCCAAATACCAAGGAAGATAGGGCACGTGTGGCCTCGTTCCCGGAATTGTATCGGTTAGTACATAAAGACTATCCCAAGCATTAGCCACATAAATTTCATCGTCGCTTTCTGAATTCTCTCGTATGTAGGCTGCTACTTTGAGAACCTCCGCCTCATAAAAACGAGTTCCTCCACGAAAATCTCTCACAAACTGTCGCGAAATAAAAACTAAGATTAGCGCAAGTCCTATGTAAAATATTGTCCGTTCGATAAACTTCAGTTTCGACAGATGGAAGAAGGTGATTGCTAAGCCAAGAGCTAAGAAGGGTAAAGCAGGTTGGAAATGAAACAGTCCCCAGCGGGGAAATACGCCTAGCCCAGCAAATAATACCCAGACTAGAATTAGCCTCGTTTGTTTCAACCTCAAACTGGTTAAAACGATGAGAAGAACGGGCATGATTGCAAGAACAAACTGTCTCGCTGTCGGAAAACTTATTTGACCGGAAGACGCCGGTAGTCGGGTAATCCCAAATTTAATAGCCCACAACCAAAAATCCCCCCAAATGCCAAGAAGTAATAATGAAATAAAGGAGATAATTCCAATTAATCCCGCCCCAATGATAAATTTTTTAACCACCTTTAAGGGCTGCACCTTTAAAGGTGCTCGCAATACTGTAAAGGCAATTGGAATCAGAAACCAAAATGCGGTTTGTTTTGTAAAAAAAGAAATTCCCCACCAAATTCCAGTCCACAAATAATTTTTTCTTTCTAGGTTGTAATAAATTAAAAGTGCTAATGGGGCTAAGGCCAAATCAAACCATAAACCATTTCCTTCATAAAAAATCTGCAAGGGTACATAGAAAAGTACAGCAAGAATTGCGATTTTTTTATCCCAAACTATCTTTGCCACCCAAAAAAGCAAGAAATCCGTGGCTAGAATTAGTAACCAGGTGTAGACTTTGAGCTGAACTAACCCCAAACCGAATATCTTAAAAAAAATTGTTAAATCCGCTAAAAGAAGTGGGGTATGAGCAATTGCAATATCCCGATAAGGGAACCAACCTTTAAGCATCAAATAAGGCCAAAATGTCATCTCGGGCCAAGCAGTAAATTTGAGAGTTAGAAGTAAAATTAAATGAAATAGTAGGACAAAAAAAATAAGCCATTTAGCACTTAATAGGGCTTTCAGCATTACTCTATTTTAACCCTTTTAGCTTAATTTGACTAAGTAATAGCCAAGGGGCATTATTAGCTTAATTTATGTGTGGAATAGCCGGAAAAATATATTTGGACTCAAGATCCGTTAGCCACGAGCATCTTAGGAAAATGTCCGAAAAAATCGTACATCGTGGACCGGACGACGATGGTGTATATATAAGCCGCGACAAAAAGGTAGGGTTAATTAACCGTCGTCTTGCAATCATTGACTTATCAAAAGCCGGACATCAGCCGATGCTATACAAGGGACGCTACGCAATTACCTTTAACGGAGAGGTCTATAATTTCCAGGAAGAAAGACGCAAGTTAGAAAAAGAAGGATACCAATTTAAATCAAACACCGACACTGAAGTGATTTTAGCCCTCTATGACAAATACGGAGTGTCCTTTTTAAAAAGACTTAGGGGGATGTTTGCTTTTGCAATCTATGATGACAGGGAAAAAACAATTTTTCTTGCCAGAGATAGAATCGGCAAAAAACCTCTTAAGTATTTCATTAACGGAGGCACTTTTATTTTCGCCTCAGAGCTAAAAGCAATTCTTACCCAATCCGAAGTCAAAAGGACGATTGACTACAATGCAATTCAGTCTTACTTAGTCTACGGCTATACCCCTTCACCCCTTACTGGTTTTGAAGGTATAAAGAAGCTTCAACCCGGCCACTACATAATAATGAACCTGAGGCGAAAAACATTTGAAATCAAAAGATACTGGGAACCGGTTTTCAGAAATAAGCTTCATTTAACCGAGAATGAATGGTGCGACAGAATTCTTAATACTTTAGAGCAGTCCACCCGACTCCGGATGATCTCGGATGTACCAATTGGGGCTTTTGTGTCGGGTGGGGTTGATTCAAGTGGCGTCATTTATGCAATGAGTAAATTCTCGGATAAACCCATAAATACTTTCACAATTACCTTTGACGATAAAAAGTGGAGTGAAGCCAAATATGCTCAAAATCTAGTCAAAAAATTCGGGACGAATCACCACGAGCTTCTGGCTAAACCCGAGAATGTCGAAATCCTTCCTGAACTCGCATACCAATATGAGGAGCCATTTGCGGATGCAAGCAATGTTGTAACTTATATGGTGAGTCGTCTTGCAAGAAAGTATGTCACTGTCATATTAAACGGAGACGGAGGAGATGAGAATTTTGCGGGTTACCCAAACAGATACTTTAGACTTGGCCGTGACGTGAACTTTTACAATTGGATAAACACAATAAGGCCCTTGGCAGTTGCCGGGTTAAAGGCATTAGCTAGAGTTTCAAAAAGTACTCTTGTTACCAGGCCAACCAATTTTTTTGAAAAATCAAAGCTTCCTCTATATCAGCGCTTCGCCTCCTACAACCAAATATTTTCTTTTGACGAAATCGTAAGTATGTCAACGGGTGCCTTGGTCGATGTAAACAACACACAAAATCCATACACAATTGTAGAAAACTGTTTCAAAATGTTTAAAGGCAAAGATCTAAAGGACGCGGGGCTCAAATTTGACCTTTTATACTGGCTACCGGATGACCTTTTGGCCAAAGTTGACATCGCTTCCATGGCCAGCTCACTTGAAGCCCGCTCTCCTCTACTGGACCATCATATGATAGAGCTTGCAGGTAAAATTCCATTTAGATTAAAGGTAAAAAATGGAGAGAGTAAATATATCCTCAAAAAGGCTCTTGAGACAGTCATCCCTAGAGAAAATTTATACAGGCCCAAGATGGGCTTCGGAGTTCCCCTCCATCTTTGGTTCTCTGGAAAATTAAATAGCTATACTAAAGGAGTTCTACTTTCCAAAAAGGCAAAGGTTAAAGGGTTAATTAGACAAGATGCAATCAAAAATATGCTTGAAGGTCATTCGGAAACCAACGATTTCGGCCCACGCCTCTGGGCACTACTTTCACTGGAGCTCTGGTTAAAGAGCTTCTTCAACTAATAATAAGCTTCTGTCTTCTATAAACTTATACTTGAAACCCTTTAGTCTCTCACTTCTTAGAAAAAGTTGAAGAGTTTCCGATTCATAAATAAATTTCATATCCTCATCCATTTCGGCTTCTTCTAACCCAATTTCTGTTCCTCTTTTAATTTCTCTATATTGGGATACTTCTTCTATTTTTTTAGTGACACCGGTTACTCTCTCTTTGAGTTCGTTTTTCCATGTGTATTGAATCAAAAAACAGTTATCCATAAAAAGTTTATTCATCCCAAATACTCCAATTAGCAAAAATAAGACAAAATAAACATTAAATATTTTTAACCAAATTTTTGGTCTCTTGTTTAATATATTTGTTAGAGAAGTGTGAATCTCAGAAAGAAAAAACGTAAGTCCAATAAAAAGAAAAAAAGTTGCAATATATGAGTAATAAGGGGAAACTCTTCCTTCAAAAAGTAAAGCTGGGCCAAGAAAAATAAAAAAAGAAGCAAGAGCCGGAATCATGATAGGCTTTTTCTTTACCGAATCGAAGACTACAAATATTGAAAATATTAACACCAAGGAGGCTGTTGATGATTTGGCGATAGGAAAAGTGTAGCCTCCATAGAATTGAAGGTTTTGAATTATTGGTGTGAAATTAAAGGCAATTTTATAAGAGTCTTGAGAGGGAAGTATCCGATAATTTAGGAATCCGACGCCATATGTGAATAGATAAATTAGAAAAATTACCGCAAAGGGTATTAAGTGTTTTACAGCCTTGTCTTTCTCAATGGGGGAAACGTTGTAATTATAAAAGATTGTAATAAAAACAAGAGAAATTGGGAGAACAAAAGTAATCTCTTTGGTTAGTATGGCAAGAATATAAAATAATATTGTCCACATGTAGGTTTTTCCTTCCTTCTTGAGCCACTTAACCCAAAAAAATGTCGCAAGAAGCGCAAACGTTGCTCCCATTATCTCGTGTATGTTTGAAATCCATGTAAGGTAATAAGAACCTACAATGAAGGCGGAAAGGACTGCAAAAGATGTCTTTTTTAACTTTTGAACTATCAGATAAAAGAATAAAACATTGATAGCGTGCAAAATAAAATTCGCCGTAAGAAATGCTTCAGCCTTTGCCCCGAGAGACTGGAATATTAGCTTAAATAGCCAGAAAGCGCCGATAATTCTGTGGCCTACCCAAATTCCACTCCCTGTAAAAGCATTTTTTGCAATCTCAAAGTAAGAGTTTTCGCTAACTAATTTTAGGTGTGCAAAATCGTCTGAAAGAAAAAATGGGTCGTTTCTCAAAAGTCGAATAAAAATGACGACAGGGGGTATAAGAATTAACAAAAATCTAAAATATTTGTTATTAATAAATGGAGAGATGAAGGTATAAAAAACTATTAAAGGTAGCGAATATTGAAGGAGAAGGGGAATTTTTACTCCAAAAACTAAGTAACAAATTCTATCCACGTTATTACACTTTCATACCCATAACCAATAAGTGTGGCCCCCATAAGTTAAATGGGTAAATACGCTTGCTTCCCAAAAATCGAAAAAGCTTCTGCATGAAAGTTGGATGGGGTAATTCCTGCTCCCAACAGGAAGAAAAGTATTCTATCGAAAGTCCTTTTTTTTGCAGAAATGTAATTAGAGAACCAATGTAAGGTTCAACCGTCGTATCCCAATCGATTTCATATTTTTTTCTTGTTGCAATAGGTTCTACCTTATCCCAATTTAACCCTGATTTTGGAAAAACATCGAGGAAAAATTCTCTTATTAGCTTTACTGCCCTATTACCCTTAAAAGACGGGGAAGCTCGATTGGGGGCACCGAAGTTGGGAGCAACCACCAAAAATCTCCCACCTTTTCTTAATATTCTCAATCCTTCTTTTAAAACCTTTTCTGGGTTGTCGAGATGCTCAAAAACAAAAGCCGAGTATACTAGGTCAAAACACTCATTTCTAAATGGCAATTTCTCTAAATTACCTTGCTTAAAGTCTAACTTTGGATATTTCTTTTTTGCTAGTTCAATCGCCTTGCCGCTAATATCAATA
Source organism: uncultured Gammaproteobacteria bacterium (assembly GCA_964396785.1). Classification (GTDB taxonomy): domain Bacteria; phylum Patescibacteriota; class Microgenomatia; order UBA8517; family UBA8517; genus RBG-16-42-24. The sequence goes on from CAYNFU010000001.1 coordinate 21,246, forward strand.
CCAACTGCTTTTTGCCCTTTCTTGGCTAATAAGTTTAGCCGCGTTCCTTCCCCACAACCCATGTCAAGTATTGAATTTGCATGACTTACAAGCTTAAAAAGCATTTTCATGGCGGGATGAGAAGAATCTAAGCTACCACCTCTGGCTATGAGGTAATAATCCTTTTTACTCCAAACCTGGTTCCTTAGTACCCTACTTTTGACCTCCATACCTTCCTTTTTACTTTTCTTAAAGGAGTCTCGAAAGCCGCGCGCATCCTGAAAGGCAAACTCATCTTTCCCCAGGGAGATGGGATAATTTTCGGCCTTTGCCGGAAAAAAACTTCAGGGTAAAAAAAATCTTTTGGAAATTCCACTCCTAGTTCATGCTTTAGTTTTTGCGGTCGTTTGACAACTATTTCGTCGGCTTTCCTATTACCTCCTCTAGGCAAAAGAGAAAAGTGCATGTATGGCACATCGACAAAGTAAATTTTCTTAGGATCTCTATCTTGAATCATTACACCATTTTCATCAATCCAACCCTGTGTCCCGTGTGGACGAAGGGATGTAAGCCCAGGAATCCTTCTATTTACTGCCCGGAGGGAGACATGTCCTTTCTTACCAGCAAGCTCGTACATTCCTGCAGCTTCTTCTTGCCGATGGTAAATATCTCCAATGGGATAAATCATCCTTACAATAAATGATTCAGCCTTATTACCCTTCTTATTAATTGTGTCTACAACTCCCTTAATTGAATCTTCCCACCAAACTTCGTCACCATCGAGAATAATAAACCAGTCCGAATCTGTTTGGTTAAGCATCTCTTGCCGAACTAAAGTGAAATCATCCGCGCCTTCTTGCTTAACCTGCCGAAAGTCTATTTTTTCAGGAAATCGGTTTATTAGCTCTTTACAAATTTCAGGAGTCTTATCTGTGCTTCCTGTATCCCAAAGAAGGACTTTGTCGACAAACGGGGCAACAGAAGCTACAGAATACCATAAATACTTTTCCTCGTTTTTAACCAGGGTGTGTGCCCAAATATTCATTTTTTGGACCAGTAGTAGTTATAAACTATCGTCCAGGAAAATATCGCAAGAACTAGACCAACAACAAAGAATGCTACAAGTGGACCGTATGGGCCAATTTTAGGAATAAGAAGGAGGTTTAATAAAAATATTGCAGCTAGCTGAAAGAAAGAAAAATAGCCAATATAAATCGGTTTTTTCATTGAATAGATTATGGCTGTTACTGGTGTGGTCGCAAGTATGAAGGGTACCATCGAAGCCGCAAAAGCTTGGAAAATTGGTACTGCAGGAAGATACTTAACCCCAAAAAGTAGACTAATAAAAGGTCTCGCAATAATTATCCAGACTATTACTCCAATTACTATCAAAAGTGTGGCTAAGGTCGATTTAATAACATACCCTTTCTCCTTCTCCCTATCGTCGAATGCCGCAAGTCTGGTGGCCAAAACCACCGAGAAGGAAGAAATAAGAACGGTAACAAAAAGAGCCAACCTTTGGGCTATGGAATATTGCCCAACCACCTCCGCTCCCATAAAAACGGCTAGCATCTGCAAATCGATGCGTCCTGATATTGCTGAAACTATCCTATTTACTCCTACCCAACCCGAAAAACGAAGGAGCTTGGAGTAAACTTCGCCCGGTGTGTCGATTATTAAAAAAGATACACCGAGAAAGATAAGACCCGACACAACGGCCATAATAGTCCCTAATGTAAATGAAATAAACGATGTAGAAAGAGTGAGGGCCCCTGCGAAAAAGAATGATCCCACGGCCAAAACTCTAATAATACCCAGAGATATATCAACGGAGATAGAAGCTACAAAGCGTTTGTATGCCTGAAGTGCCGAAGGGAAATAACCCCAAAACATAAGCCCAAACGACAAAACAACACTCCAATAAACCATATTTATATCGCTGCTCGCAAGAAGTCTTTTGGCGACAATTGGGGCAAAAGCCAGCAAAGCAAGAGAAAGTAGCGAAACTACAACAAGTCTTGCAACCAACGATGCTTTGAGATATCTCCAGGCGTTCTCTTTATCTCCCTTAGCTGTAAAACTGGCTACAAAAGAGACCAGTCCTGCCGAAATCCCGATATCTGCAACTGAGGAAATGATAGTCACAAGGTTATTTACCGCTGAAAAAACCCCAAAGTCTCCTACCGAGAGTCCTCGTGCAATAATTAAGGTAAACAAAAACCCCAAAAAGGCTGAGACTATGTTTCCACCAAATAAAACGTAGGTGTCTCTCGCGGATTGTGACTTTGCAAGTCCTACGGCCTTATTGATATAAGCTCTCACTAGTCAAATTGTAGCCGAAAGAAGCCTAATTCAAAAGTTCTTTCGATATTTGAAACCCACACCCCTCTTTAAGAGTAGCTTTATAAGCTCTTTCAAGTAATATTGGGGGCTGTCGATAAAAAAGAGAGTTCTTCCCTTCTTAATTTTTGAGCTTTGTTTTTTGAGATACTTATCGTATTCGTCTATCAATTTATGAATATTCAGGTCATCTCCTTTTTCGTAGCCAACCCTCGCCTCCCAATAATGTATAAATTCCTCTTCCCCTTCCCAACCTACTATTTGAAAGGCATGTGTATATAAAATCGAATAATTCTTGGGGATTATTCTTATTCCTTTCCCTTTTTTATAAAAAAACCATTTATGGTGCCCTTTACCCGGAATGCGTCTAGCTCCGGTTAACCATTCGCTGAAATTGATATGCGAAAAAACCATGTCAGCTCCCATAGATGGGGTAACGATTAGTCCCCTTTTTGCCACACGTCCCATCTCTTCGATTACTAAAAACGGATTAGTTAAATCCTCAAGCGTGTGTGAACAGAGACAAAAGTCGAATTCCTTATCGCCAAAAGGAAGTTTATCTCTCGTTACATCTAACCTGACAAAGTTTTTGGCTCTAAGTTTACTCGGGCCGTACGGAGCTTCTTCAGGGGCAATTATATCAACGAGTGTATCCACCCGGATCTCGTCCCTTTGTCTCATGCTTCCTCCTATATCCAAAACTTTATCTTTGGGTCTTATTTTGAAGCGGGAAATTATTTCTCTATCGCTAATCATTGGTTTCTTACAAGAAGAATTGCGCGGGCCCCTTGTCTTTCGTAAGTCTCCTCCGGAGAGATTTCAAATTCCCCCGCTAATATATAATTCTCTAAAATGAAGCTTCCCTCAATTTTATCGGGGTTAAAAAAAACCTGTCTCCACTCCGGCCCCATATAATAATTTTCATCATCAATTAAATAACTAGTGAGATAAATTGCGTCTACTTCATCATCAAGTCCCTCAAGCTGCTTCGGTTCTAGGGGATACCAAATTGTTTTTCTTTCACCATACCAACTCCCCCACGTGTCAAGATTGGTAACGATAATATCGTCGGGGTTGGTGTTTTCTTTTAGAATCCTGGAAAGGGCGACATAAACAGGCGGTTTTCCTTTATTAATGGTCTTTGCCTTAAATCTGGAATCCAAGAAAATCACACCCAGACTCTGCCCTACAACAAAAATAAAAATTAAAAGCGAGGAAACTATAGCCATAGTCTTACTCTTACTAAATATTTTCTTTACTACCCATACTAAGGAAGCTGTGGCAAATAGGTAAATTAAGGGAACAACTGGGTGAAGATATCTAAAAAAGGGAATCGTCAGCGCCGTGACTAAAAAAGTAACTACAACCATAAATATGGTCGAAAGCTTTAGATAGTTTTCAATTTTATTCTTCGACCAAACAAAAAGGCCGATAATAAAAATGGCCCACATATATGGCGAGACAATTTGGGGTAGTAGTTTGTAGAAATTATAGAGGTTATAAAAAACTTTTTTAAATAAAGCAATCATGTTTGTTTCCTGTACCGCTCCTCTTAAGGCGTTGGAGGCTGCCTGACCAGGAAGGTGTTGGGTAATAGCAAAAAGCCCCTGTTTTGAAACAAACAAATATAAGAAGGAACCGACAACGAAAAACGCTAAGAAATATCCAAGTGCCTTTTTAGGTTGAAAGTGGAGTAAGAAAAATAGGAGTGTGAGGCCAAAAATATAAATTATTCCCTGTGCTCGTGTGAAATAAATCAAAACTAAAACTAAAAATCCTAAGATATTGGCCCATCTCTTTTTTAAAGCAAAAAGAAAAGCCCCAAGAACTATCTCGAATGCAAATAATGTTTCGGAGGCGCCGCTTAAGGCATATTCTAAGAAGTTAAAATTAAAAGCAACTGAGATTGCTCCCAATAATCCTACAAGCTTTCCCCACAACTTTTTACCAAGAAAATATGTTGTCAAAACTAACAAAAGATAAAAGAGAGATGAAGTCGCAATAACGCTTGAATCCGAAACACCAAATATTTTAAGAAACCCTGCAATGACAAGGGGCATGACTGGCTTAGTCCAACGGGAAACTGAAACCAAATTCTCAAATCCTAATGCTTTTGAAGTAAAGTTGGAAAAATTTGAAGAATAACCGTTTCCACTAGCAATATTCCTTGCAACATCTGCGAATTTTGCGCCATCAGAAAAATTGAGATAGTTTCCGGTCCAAAATCTTCTCGTGACAATGAGAAGTAAAATTAACAAAAGGCATGCAGCTAATATGGGTAAGAGTTTTCGCACCACAGCCAGATTATACCACCGGGCGAAGAACGATAACTACCCGTTAATCATTATCTAATCGAGTAAACTCTGCACGACTGCTTGTTAAAAACTTCTTTTTTCGAGTTTAATAAAGCTTTTTCCAATTCCAACCTACCGTCTATATCAAGCATGTTAGAATTTTTATCCTTATTTATCAAAAACTGCTCTTTATAGGAAATGTTTATGTAAAGATACTCTACCTCCTCTGGTAACTTGGTATTTTTCCCAAAGTCTCCGGGATAATAAAACACATCTTCCTGGCTGTAGAAAGCCGAAGCATAAGGATCCCATAAATTAATTGCTTTAGATTTGGGATTTTCCTGAACCAATGAAACAACATCAATTAAACAACCAATGTTACCTTTATAAAATTCATTGTAATTCCCGGTTGAAAGATATCTCAAATCATTAATCTTGTTCTTCCATGCTGGCCACAAAGGGGATTTCGGAAAACTTAAAAGAACCACGAGCACCAAAAATACGCCAAGGAGTTTATTTTTACCCAAAAACTGACCTAATACAAAATAGATAAAAATGGGAGCGACAAGGATATATCGCACAAGTTGATTCCCTACATAGAAATTAAAAAGGAAAAGGTAAATAGAAAATATTAATAAATAGATAGAATAGATATTTAGTTTTTTCTTACCCAAAATACCAAATAAAAAGATTGCAGCCCCTGAAAATATTATGCCGGCCTCATTTGTATAGTTTTCTTTTAATTGCTGCCACAAAACCTCAAGAGTTCTGGGAAAGTGAGGGTCAAGCTGGGTTTGGATAACGAGGTTATAAGCTTTTTCGGAAAATCCCTGGTGTCCAAAAATAAGAGGGTAAATAGGGTTTCCGTACAAAAAGAGGTTTTTAAAATACCAAAACCCACCCGCTAAAAGCCCCAACAAAATACTTTTTAAAAGAAAGGGAGAAAATTTCTTAAAGCTCTTTTCTCTCAATCCTTCAATTAAAAATAGGAGGCCATAGAAGGGCAAGAAATAAGTAGCTGTATATTTTTGCCCGAGTGAGTAGCTGGCAAATACTAAAGAAGGAATAATCAGATAGTAAATTTTTTTCTTCGTCGCGACAAGAAGAAGAATAACAGCTATAAATTGATAAATGGCTTGATTTAAATCTATGTAGGAGGTTGAAAGAACTGGAATAAGATTACCGCTCAAACTTAAAGCAATCCCTATCGCAAGCCAGGCAGTACCACCCACTCCAAAAAGATTTTTGAGAGCCCAACGGATAAAAAATAAAAATACGACAAAGTTTACTAAATAGAGAATACTTGCGATTGAAGGATAGCCAAACGACAAAAGGTATCCTAGTGAAGCGAACGCTTCAGAAGAATATGGAAAATTGCCGTAAAACAATGAGAACGGCTCGTAAAAATAATTATATGGACTATCTTTTAAAAGCGGGAAATCTACATTACCTTGGGCAATTTCTCTTACTACTGGCTCATGATAAACAACTTCGTCCCAGGCGATAGGTGGAAGGAGGGCTCGAAGAATATAGATAGCCAATAATGTAATAAGCGTTAAAAGTAAAATTCTCGATAACAAATCCTTTGGAAAATTATATGTTCTAAGTCGCTTGAGAAAGAAAATGATTCCAGAAACAAAAAATGGAAATAAAAAAGCAAGTAAAAAAATTAAGTTTGTGGGATACGAAAAAAGAAGCCCAGAAATAATTGTTACCAGCGAAATAAATACTTCTCCCAAGAAAAAAATTACTGATGTCTCCGGAAGCTTTTTGCCGAGCAGTTTCTTCCATATAAAAAGACCCACCCCTAGGCAAGAGGAGAATGTAAATAATAACGAGGCGAGCAAAATCAAAAGTTTTAAGAGGTTATCCATTTCTCCTAGTTACAATATAATTCCCAAGCACAAGCTCGTCTATACAATTCCACAAAAGGTGCTTGATTGCATCATCGGGGGAATTGACAATCGGTAGCCCATGCTTATTAAAACTTGTATTTAATATAACTGGTATTCCTGTGAGCTTTTGGAATTCTCGGATAAGTCGATAATAGAGGGCGTTGGAGCTTTTACTTACAGAGTTTGGGCGCCCGGTCTTATCAATATGAATAGCCGCTTCAATATCTTTTACCTTCCCTTTTTTTACGTCAAATGCCATTGTCATAAAAGGACTTTCTTTAAAATTCTCAAAATATTCCTCTCCGTACTCCACCAAAATACTAGGTGCAAATGGCATGAACCACTCACGGTTTTTAAGAGTATTATTGAGCTTTTCTTTTATATCCATTCTCCTGGGATCAATAAGCACACTCCGATAACCTAACGCCCTGGGTCCCCATTCGAATCTTCCCTGAAACCAGCCAATTACTTTGCCCTCTAGTAGCTTTTTCGCAACCAGCTTTGTAATATCTCTTTGTTTTCCGTAAACGATGCGTTTTCCCTGAGCTTTGATGGCTCTTTCAATTTCACTAGTAGAATACCCCGTACCCCAAGAAACGTCTTTAATTTGCGGGGGTAATTTTTTGAAACCGACTTTCTCTGAATATAGCTCAAGAGCAGCTCCCAAAGCCGTTCCCCCGTCTCCAGCGTTTGGGTGCACAAAAACGTCCCTTACTCCCTTTATTTGAGATATCTTCATGTTCATCTTAACATTTAAAAAGAGGCCTCCTGCCAAAACCAAGTTTGGGGTTTTGTATTTTGAAACAAGGTATTCAAAATATTTGACAGCTTCCTCCTCCAAAATAAGCTGGGCTGCGGCAGCCACTTGTTCCTTCCCGTGCTTTTTAATTAACTTGTTCAAGAGTTTTCCAACAGGAAGAGATTCGAATATCGGACGAAATTCTTTCCTAAGAGAAAAAAACATCTCTACCCAAAGAGGTGACTTATCCCACTTACCTCTTTTAAAAACTGGGGCAATTTTCCTTAAAGGTTTATACACAAGTGCCGGGTTCCCATAAGCTGCAAGCCCCATCGTCTTACCTTCACCGTCCCCAGGTGTAAAACCAAGAGCTTGGGTAATGGATGTATAAAAAAGCCCAATTGATGAGTTTACTTTTATCTCCTCTTGACATTCCCCAACAAGATTTTCGTCACAAACATACACTGAACCAGAAATCAATTCTCCATTTTCTTTTGGACCAAAGGCGTCCATACAAACAGCCAAAGCCTTTTTGTATCCTGCCGTAAAATATGCACTTGCAGCGTGAGATAGATGGTGACCAACATATACGAGTTTTTTATTTGTTAAAAATTTCTTGGCCTTCTTTCCCTTTTCATTTTGAATAAACTCTCCTTTTAGTATTTTGAGACAGTCGAATATGAAATAAATTTTCCTCCCTCTTATCCAAAACCAAAGTGCTTTAATTAAATCTACCAAGTCTTGCCCGAGAAAAGGCTGAAAGAAATATCTTTTGGGATAACCAATCGCAATCAAATCAACATCTTTCTTTGAAGTTTTTGTAAAACGTAAAGCTTCTTTAATTGAATTTATGGGAAAACTTTTATCGTGCTTAATCCTGGTGTATCTTTCCTCGGAGGCCGCAAAAAGAACCTTACCATTTCTTATTAATACTGCACTATTATCGTGAAAGGAGGTAGAAAGACCTGTAACACCCAAAATTGTATTTACTCTATTCTTGGAATTCATGGTTAAGGAAAGTATTTTACATTTTCTCGGGCAGAGGATTTATTAGGTGAGTCTTAATAGTCTCTATAAGAAAAATCCACATATCTAAAAGTATGACTGTGCCTGCCAATACTATTTCATATTTTAAATAATTGTCGGAAAGGTAGAAAAAAGAAATTATAGTGATTAAATTAACCATAATAACGATAAAAACCAGGGGCAATTTGTTAATCAATCTTACTATTTTACTTTCCTCTTTATTAATAGCGAAGTTTAACATTTTTGCAGCCACAAGCGAGAATGCTAAAACTATTGCCAGCATAAAGAAAAGAAACGATAGACTAAATGAACGATTAAATAGTACAATCGCCGTAAGAAAAAGGGCCGACATCGGCATTAATAAAGAATTCGGTTTGATAAGAACGATTGTCTTTAGATTTCGCCACCCGTCTGTAAATCTCGACAATCTTGGGGGACTACCCCTCTTGTCTTTATAAAGACTAATAGGCACTTCAGCATACCTTCCTTTATTTAAGGATGTCTTTATTAGTAGCTCACTGTCCCATTCCATACCAGAGTTTCTCATGTGCAACTTTTCATAAAAGGATTTTTTAACAAGTCTCATTCCAGAGTTCGAATCGGTGGTGTTAATCCCATAGAGCTTGCGAATTAAAAAAGTAAGTATTGGGGTCCCAATATATCGATTCAAAAATGGCATTGCACCGGGGTGGATTTTCCCTTTGAATCGAGAACCTAACACCAAGTCGTATTTTTTTACCAAGAATTTCATAAACTTCCCCAGCTCATAAAAATCATAACTCATGTCAGCATCCGCAAAAAAAACATAAACACCACTCGAATTAAGTATTCCCCAGTGAAGTGCCGCCCCGTATCCCCTGATAGGAACTTTGACCAATTTTGCCTTTTTAGTAGATCTCACTATCTTTAGCGAATTGTCCGTGCTTCCATTATCGGCAACTATCAATTCGAAAGAATCATTAAAATATCTTTCGGCAGCAGTGTATGCCGCAAAAATCGCATCACGAATAGTCTTTTCTTCATTAAGGCAAGGAATTACAATTGACAAAATTATTTTTTTACGTTTTCTCATTAATGAATTTTTCTACTCCCTTTCTTTTCTTATTCGATACTCTCGTAGTAATAATGTTCAATAAGATAAAACCAGTTACGGGCACCAAATAGGAAGAGGACCTTGCCAATGATCTACCTACTGTTTCCCACCAATCTGTTTGGAATGATACAAAATATAGTTGAAATGTGTAGAGGGCTAGACTGAGAAGCACAATAAAGAATAGGAATAGTATCCCCCCGTTTCTTCTTATTTTATGCCAACCAAAAAGAACCGCCGCCAAAGTAGTTAGGTGAATTAAAAGGGGAATTCCCCAAGACCTTAGAATGATGACTAAGACATTTACCCAGGACCCGGTAAAAATACCCACGAGGAGTTCAGTTAGATATAAGCCTGAAAAATTAAGGACACTCGGATTTTCACCTACAACCTTAATAAAATACGACCAAGTGAAATACTCCAATAAACAAAAAACAGCTAATAAAATTCCGGGGATTAATACGTTTTTAATAGCCTTTCCTATGAGTGAAGTAATGATAAAGGAAAGTAGAACCACCAGCCAAACAGGTTCAAGAAATCTTATCCAAATTGAGGTGGAAATAAAAAAGGTCCCGAAAAGTAATTCCCAAAGCTTTTTGTTTCTTAGATAGTTAAAAATCAGGAATATTCCAAAAACCAGATGTAGTGTATAAGGTAGATTTGTGTATTCCCTTATTGAGATTAAAAAAATGACGTCGTTTGAGGCAACAATCAATGAAAGGAAGGCTGCAGTTTTCTCACCAAGACTCTTACGTGTCAAAAAGAATACTCCAATAGTAAGAAGCAGTAAGTTTAAAGAATAATATATTCCTACAGGAAACTTGCTTACGTCAAATACCTTTTCCCAAAAAAAGTGTGCGATAGATGTATATGGAGGATAGAGAAGATAGTAATACTTATTTAAGTTATCAAAACGAGAAAGAGCTGGCATATCGGAAAACTTCATCCCAGCCTCTAAAAACTTTGCCCTTGCATCATAGAGGGCAACTGCATCCCAATGAATAGAGTCTTTATTAAGATTCAGATATACCGAGGTTCCCACGACGACAAAAGTTAAAAGAAGAAAAACCAAAGCCAGAATGTTTATTTTGAAAAAACCCTTTTTAAGCCACTTTATTTGTCCTATATGCAAAGTTTTAACAAACGCGTAAATACCAAAAATTGCGAGTCCCGCAAGGCTAACTAATTCAACCATTCCAGGAACACTCGAGGCATACTCATCTTCCAGATTAAAAAAGAATAACTTTTTAAAAAGCATTAAAAATACGATAAGTGTTGAGATAACAAATTGAGGCATACTAGAAATATACTTGATAAACCGAGCCATCCTCAGTTTTCAAAACCGCATCTAGTCTTTCGTATTTAATTTCCGTTTTTTCGTCAAAAATAATCACTCTACTCTCTTCATGAAAGATAGGCCAATGAGTTGAATCAGACAAAGGGTCAATTTCAACAAAGTAGGCTACCTTTATTTGCTCTGCCAGCTCCTGATTATCCAAAAGTGCCCCACTTATTAACTCTCTTGGAAAGAGGAAATATCTCAAAACCGGCTGATTGCCTATTGCAGGCCATTTTTCTCCTTGAGGAGGGTGAATTACTTTTACATCTTCCGGTGAGTTTTCTTTCAAAAGAACAATATATTTATAATGAACACCCATCCTACTTTCGAAACCCCCTTTTACTTCTCCCAGTAATCGAGTCCAGCTGACAAATGGAGAAAGAGAGAGAATTATTAATCCAGAAAGGCCGGTCAAAGCCAATAAAAATGAATATCCTTCCCTTCTTGCTAGCCCACTGGCCCCTTGACTTTTTTGTCTCAAAAGCTTGAAGGATCGATTGTAAACCAGCATAAATAAAAATACGAAAAGCTCAAGAGCCGTAACAAAGGACATGAGCTCCAATTGAGGAACAGTTAGTCCAAAGTGCCCATAAAGAAAATTGGGGTAATTCCTCTCCTCTAGAGCTAGAAGAAATCTTGCTAATGTTAAAAAGGTCACACTGGAAATAGAAAGAAAAATCAAAGTTTTTCTTTGGAGCACTGATATTTTTTTATCAATAAATCTCTTGAACCAAAGAACTATTATCAAAAGCACGATAGAAGAAATAAAAAAAGGAAAATAGTATAAAAGTGTAGAAAGACCAATTATTCGGAAGTTTTGAAAGTCTTTATTTACAACAAAATAAAGACGAAAGACACTTAAAAGAGGGGACAACAAAAAGGTGAGCCAAAGTAGCACCAAAAGGACATGACTATAAATAATACGTAGTATTTTTTCTTTCATATTTCAAGGCTACGAATCTCCCAATAATATCTAAACCCTTCGTTTAAAAAGGGGGGATTTTTCAAGGTTTGAATTGGTCTGGACCCAAAATTATTCCTAAAGGCGTTCGGATCGATCCGAGAAACATGATAGGCTTTCGAATCTAAAAGAGTATAGTTTGAGTTTGAAAGACTTTCTAAATTTATAACCGACTCCAAAGATGACCTGGTAAATAAATCTCCTTCAGAAGGGGGTGGTAGTTTAAGTCTCTCTACCTCGGGTTTACCTCCATGGAAATAATTAAGATGCATTGGAATCTCATAAACTACTTCCCAGTTGTCAATTGTTTCCTTGGCGTTTAAATAAACGGTGCCCTCCTTAACTTTTGCTATTGCGTCGACCTGGTCTTTTTCAAACTGAATAAATGTTGCAAACCAGTTTCTGTAATTTAAAGTTCTTGCGATATTTAAGGGTGCTTCCACGAAAAAAAGGTTACAAAGGGTAAAAATTGCTAGAAACTGAAAAGCAACTTTCTTCCAACCTGAAAAAACACTCATTTTTTCAATCTCATTCATCACTCTTGAAATTAGTATCGTTACCAGGATAGAAAATGCATAAATCGATGGAAGAAGATACCTATCTAGTACATATCTCCATGGAAATAGTATTACTGTAAATGAGACAAAAACCAAAAGCCAATAAACAAAATGGGATCCTGCTATCCCCTGCCGGAACTTTTTAATAATCAAGGTAAAAGGAGCTGCAATAAGAAAAATTTCAAAGAAGGGACTTAAGGAATTTGAAAGAAGTTTTAAGAAATTTAGGCCATTTTGAAGAATAAACAATAGGTTAAGCCTGTAATTACTTGAGTAGTTAGGTCCTGTCTGAGCTCCACCGAGGAACATTTTTACTAAAATAAATATTGCCCCCGATACAATTAACATGGTAATTAAAGCTTTTTTATGAAGTACTTTTGGAAATAGTATTCCCAAAATAAACACCGCAGGCAAGATCGCAATTGATGCTTCCTTAAGCAAAAGCAAAAAAATTAGAGTCAGACTCAAAATGATAATTGCAGGTCCTCTCAACTTTTTAGATATATGCTCAAGATTCAAAAAAAGTAAGGAAAATATTCCCAAAAATAGCACCATATATGGCTCGATAGGGCCTAGCCTTATCATATTTTCGCTAAAAGAATAATTGGTGACAAAAAGGGCGGCACCCAAGGTAACGGCAATAGCATGGGATCTTGCCGAGAGCGCCGACAAGACAAAAAGTATTACCAGGGCAAGTCCAAATCCGTAAATCCTGAGTTCGTGTTGAAATTGTGCGTCAACTCTTGGAGGCTGATATAAAATACCTTGAATGAGCCAGTAACCAGTTCTTGATAAACCAACGTCTGGAAGTACTTCGATAATCTGAGACTTAAAACTAGTACATTTACGCTCGACTAAACATTCTCTTACGTAAATCCCATACTTAATTGATTGACCGTCGTCAATAAGAGAGAAGTTTTTGAAAATTTGGGGGCTCAAAACATACCTTGCATAAAAAAGATAAGCTAACGCTACAAAAATCAAGAAAAATATTTTTTTACCCATGGCTACCTAATTATGCAACAGGTCTTACTCCCTTGCGTATTGGCGCATGTTGCTTTTAGCCTTTTTCTTTTCGAGAACAAAAATTCCCAATCTGAATGGGAATCCTGCACAAATGAGTCTGAATTTTTCAAAATGCAAAACATTAAATTTTCTATTTTTGAATACATTAAACCACCCCGCCTCAGTTTTATTGCTATGGGGGTGTCCCTTGAATTCCCAATTAACAATACTGTCTTCTATTAATGTAAGCCATTTTTCAACAGGGCTCTCGAAAAGATCTTCCATAATGATTATCCTCTTTGACGATACACGAATAGCCTCGTCTAAAACTGATAAAGGTTTCTTACAATGATGCAAAACTGCAATAAGTAAAGATGTATCAAAACTTTCATCGGGAAACGGGAGTTTCTTACCATCGTAAATTATCACTGGTATCGACTTGCACAAAGGATTTAAGCGAACGTCAATACAGGTAATATTCTTATTTTTCGCCTCCATAATCCCCTTAGCGACAAAACCTGTTCCGGTTCCAATGTCCAAGATTTTTTCTTTTTTGTCTATAAATGGAGAAATTCTTTTGACAATTTGCTTTGCCCGCTTTTTATATTCATCCTCCATAATCTTGCGGGTGAAGGAAATTTTTTCTAAGAGGTAAAATGGAGAAGACATTTTTTAAAACCTTTTCTAATTCAATCTTTAGTTATTTTTTTCTTTGGTCACCAGATATCCCTGATGAATCATTAGATATTTCAAAAAACTAAATTTTTCGAATTGATCAAAAAATGGGTTGGGTAAGATAAAGTTAAAATGATATTTCTTGGTAACTTTTCCTCTTCTTTCTAGTGCTCGCCTTATTTCCCAAGGATAGTACCAATATTCGTTTCCGTGATATGGCCTCACTCCGATACTGCATAGTAAGGTATATAAAGGCTTGAATAATTTATTTGGAGTAGTTAAGACAAGATAGCCGCCTTTTTTAAGCACCCGGAAAAGCTCACTTAATACCTTGTTCTGTTTGTTGACGTGCTCGATAACTTCAGTGCATAAAACTAAGTCGAAAGAATTATCTTTATAAGGTAATTTTTGAGCGGGAGCTACAACAAACTTACCTCTTGGATATCTTTTGCTACTAATATTTATTAGCCTTTTTCCGATATCAATCCCGTGTACCTCTGCACCAAGTTTACCTGCTCGAAAAGCAAAATAACCTAGACCACATCCAACATCTAAAAATTTTTTTCCTTTTAGGGGAATTTCATCGAACAAAGTTTTATAAACAACTCTCAATCTTTTATTTGTTTCGGGTTTATGGATCTTTTCTTCCCAATCTTCAGCAATACTGTCATAAAAAAGTTCTTTATTTTTGGTGCCATTAATTTTCATTTTTTATGCTTAAACAATTTTTGAGCACGACTAACTATACCAGAAGGTATGGTCAAGAAACTACTGACAGATATTTCGCAGTAAAATAACTGAAAATCTTATTAATCAACCTTTCCTATTTCCCAGTAGTACTCCTGATAATCACTGACAGGCGGGTTAATTATAGTAGAGATTGGCTGAGAAAAGAATCTGCTACGAAATTCTAAAGGATCTATCCAGAGAACAAGATATTTTTTACTCTCTAAAACTTCATAACCTACTTTTTTCAGCTCATCCCCAGAATATTTTTTGTCAAAAGTAACCTGAGAAAAAATATATCCCTTACTCGGGATTGTTTCTTTGAGAATTTCTAAGTTAGGTTCAATTCCATAGAAAAATTTTAAATGAATTGGAACCTCATAGAGCCACTCCCAATTGTTTATATTTTCTTTTGCATTAACAAATATTTTTTCTCCATTGTATTTTGCTATTAGCCTAACCTGTTCCCTTTCGAATTGTGTAACCAGAAGAAACCGGCTCTGATAGTTTACAGTTTTGGCCAGATTTAAAGGAAAACCCCTCAAAAAAAGTCCCAATACAATAACTATTAAAGCAGCATTGAAAAAAACACGCATTTTCTCATTTTTTACTTGGAAGAAATATTTCCGAAAGATTTTTACAGCTTGGTCAAACAAAAACATTGTAAAAATAATTATTCCGAAAACCGCTACAAGCTGATATCTCTCCAAAACAAATTCCCACGGAAAAAGGATCACTGTAAAAAATAATGCAAAAAAACCCCAAAAATACACTCTGCCAACCTTAAATTCCACCCTCGCTGTTTTATTAAGCATTAAGAGTACTAACAAAATAAGGGATATCTTAAAAAATGGGGATAGAGAATTTGAAAGAAGCACCAAGTTTTCCTTTGATTTTGCAATAATTGCTCCCAAGCTAGTTACGTAGTTACTCGTATAGAGTGGTATCTCTGTTGAAATAGTCGAAGACAAAAATCTAGTAATAGTTATTCCTGCAAGAAGAATAATAAAAGGTATGCCAGCTAATAAACTTGCCCTTTTAAAAGCTTTTTTGCCAAAAACCAAGATTTCAGTAATGAAAATTGTCGGCAAAATGGCGATATTACTCTCCTTTATTAAAACAGTAATGGTTAGAATAAAAATCGGGACCCAAGGGATTTTAGTTCTTCTATCTCTTCTCACCAAAGTGTGAAGATAAATAAGAGAAAATGCTGCAAGAAACAATATCTGGTATGGCTCATTTGTACCAAGACGAATTATGTTCTCACTAAGAGAATAATTAGTTGCAAATAGGAGTGCTCCGCCGATAACGAATACGGAGCTCACACTCAAATCGAGTAGGGCTAGTGACAGTAGTATTACTGCGGCATATCCGACCACATATACTCTAAAAATGTGGTGCAGCTGAGCATTATTTCGAAACACCTCATAGACAATATTATTTATAAGCCAATAAGTCGGCCTGAACCGACTTGTCCCGAACTCAAAAGTCTGGTCTATAAATTTGGAGCATTTTAATCTTAAAACACAATCTTCTAAATATGAGGAGCTTTGAATTAAAACTTGCCCGTCATCTACCAGAGAAAAATTGGTGAGCTTCCATGGTTTAAGAAAAATCGATGCGTATAAGAAATAAAAAACTGTAATAATCATCAACACCAGAAGGTTATTTTTTACTAGAGGTGGAATTCTCACTTTTTTCTAAGAAATATTTGTACAGACCCTCCCAGGTATTTTACAAGAGGAATGAATTTAAGGTTATCGAATATTTTATCAACTATCTTAAGAATACTTAGTGGTATAAATCTCGCAGGATATATAAACTCAGACATTGAAATATTGATAACTTTAAAGTCTTTAAAAACACTATTTAAACCTAGGGGATTAACTGCCCATTCGTCTTTCGAATCACCAACTAAACTTTTTAGCTTCCTATTAGACTTTATTATATAAACGACTGGGTTAAGGATGTTGGGTTCATAAAAAAATGCTAACCCCCTTTTTTTTAGAACTCTCAATAGCTCATTTTTAAATCGAGGTATGTCTAAATGATGTAAAACGTAGAATCCGAAGACTACGTCAAAAAAGTCAGATTTGAACCCGCTACTATATGCACTTCGGGCAAGAAACCGAACATTTTTGACTCCTGCGCATTTCTTCTTTGCCACCTGCAAAATCTTCTCAGAAATATCTATGGCAATAATTTTTGACTTGGGAAAGTAATTACATATTCTTTTGGTATACTCTCCTGTACCACACCCAATTTCAAGAATTGATATCGGTTTGTTCCCTAAACTTCTTCGAATTGAACTGACAAATTCCAAAACTTTCTTGTCAATTTTGTATTTTGTAAAGTCACCTTCATACCCATAATTTGTGTCGTAAGCCAGAGCGGCTTCATTAAAATGTTCTTTTTCGCGAGCTTCCAGTTTTTTAATATTTAATTTCATGGGACGCTTAGCTTTGCAACAACTGAAATTCCTAACGGATATTTAAAATATTTGACCATTCGAACCTCGCTGGTAAATAAAAACTTGAGTAATTCATTTATAAGACTCACGTGGGCGACGTCGAAATTAACACTATTATCATAGTTGCTTAAACTCCTTAAGGGTTTAAGTCTGCTCAAAAGCCTCATTGAAATTATTGGTAGGGAAAAAAGGAAATTGAAATAACTAATAAAATCTACTTTCAATCCTGCTTTTTTCGCCAACATTCTAAACCTTCTTCTTGTGTATCTTCTCTCGTGTCCTTGATTAGTATCGTGCCCAGACCAAATAAAGGGAAGTGCCGGGCTTGTAATAATAATTTTCCCTTTCTTCCTCAAAACTCTTGCCGCCTCTTTAACAACCCCAGCATCATCTTCAATATGTTCAATCACATCAAGAATTAACACTACGTCAAAGAAACCATTCTTGAAAGGTAAATTTAAAGCGTTAGCCTTAAAAATATTTTTGTGTCCCCTTTTTTTTGAAAACTGAATCGCTTTTTGAGAAGTATCAATGCCATAAAGTTCGGCTTTTGGAAATGAAGTTTTAAGGAATGAAAGAGTCTCACCAGTGCCACAACCAACATCTAAAATTCTCTTATATTCCAATCCGCCAAGTAGTCCTTTAATTAGTTCTCGCCTACCTTCCCACCACCAATGAATTTTTTCAATCTCGTTGAATTTCTCAAGAAGGAAGTCGTCCATGCTCTTTGTTCTCATAAAAAAGATTATACCGATAGAGCTACCAAGTTAGAAGAGGAGCGGTTAATAACCTAAAAATTGTCTTGATTTAAGTCTGATGCCTCCTTCTTGAGAACCTTCTAAACTTGAATAACTTGCGCTAATTTCTCCTTTCCAAAACACTTCAAAATAATTCTGGTCGGATAAAACTACTTTAAGCAATGCCGTAGGGCTCCAGGGCAAATCTCTATCTTCTTGAGTATCGTAAAAAGCAACACTCTTAACACCCGATACTAATTCCTTGTTTTTCAATAAGTAGTCATGCACATTTTTGGCAGTATAACCTCCTCTGGTAATCCAATGTGTTTTCTTTGTGAGACCAATTGTCATAAAAGAAAGTATAAGCCAGATAATCATAAATAGGGATGCAACAAAATACTGTCTTTTAGCGGTAAGGAGATAGGAAATAATGATTACTATTCCTATTAGGGGTAAGGTCAGATAAAAGGTGAACTTGTGAAGGGGAAGAAAAAGAACAGGAAGCAAAGTAACAAAAAACCAGGCTATACAAAAGATAAACAAATTTAATAAATTGCGCTTTGTAAACAAATTCTTGATGTTCCTAAAAACTTTGTAGAGAAGAATTATTACTGCTCCGGAGAATAAAATAAAAATCGGAATTATCTCCTTTGACCAGAATTTAAAGAGATTGGGATTAAACTTTAGACCAGGTCCTACAAAATCCACGAGCATCTCAGGCAAATTGAATGCCCAGAGGCCGTACCAACCAAAGGTATTAAAAAGTCTTCTGATTGAGAAGTCCCAAAGGTAACTGTCTCCCGTGGCAAAGCCGTAATAGCTTACGCGCATATAGAGATAGACTGCAAGAATTAAGAGAAAGGGTATGAGTGAGGTCAGGAGTTCACCAAGCTTCAATTTATTTTTCTTTTGTTTTTTCATTAACCAATAAATAGGGATAAATATCATGGGCAAAACAACGGCGGTTTCCTTTGAAAGTAAGCTCAAAATAAATGTCATAATACTAAAAACTAAATGCTTTTTATCAGACTTCTCTAGAAATTCAATAAAAAATAATACCGAAAGAATGAAAAACAACGTCATCCCTAACTCCTGAAACGTGGCTAAATAATAAAGATGGCCGAAGTGGGAAGCACTTGTTGCATACAAAAACGCAGCAATTAATGGGATTTTATCCGTTGTCCGAGGTTCGAAGTTAGACAATAACATTTTGGTCAATCTGTAGGTAAGATAGGTAACTGCAAAAAATACAATAAAAGAAATTATATGAAGGCCGAGTGGATAAAAGTTAAAAAGCTTCCAAGCCAGAAAATAAAAAACTTGAGTGGTTAAAGGCCGATACATTCCCAAACCGTCTGGTCCCTGGGTCAGATTAAAGAAGTTCAAAAATTCTTTGAGAGAGCCTGCTTGGGAAATTTTGAGTAAGAAAAAATCGTCATGGGTGTAAAAAGTAAACAGTGAAGGAAAATAAAGAACAAAGGAAATGAAAAGGATAATAAATAGGTATTTAGTCGACCGAAAAAATTTCATCGAATCCCTAAAATGTTTAGAGTAATTATGCGTCCTAAATTATGTAAATAATGGAGCATAAGAATAACTTGATTACTAGTATGTTTCTCTACAATCTTCTCGTCCTCAAATAATATCTTCTTAAATTCGGTCGTCGATATTGAACCTCTTGAAAGACGAAAACCAGATAAAACGTTATCCAGTATTTTTGGCATCTTAGCTTTCCCCAATCTTAACCACATTTCATACTCCGTGACTCCAGTAGCTGTTCCTGTAAAAGGTCCATAATTTTTATAAGCACTTTTACTTAAAAAGACAGATGGTTGAAAAAGGTAGTTGACACAAAGTAGCCAGGAATAATTATTTAGCTTCAAAAGATAATTTTTGTAGGAATCTACCCAAGAAGCAATTTCGTTCCCATTCTCGTCTATCGTTTTTCCCCTTCCTGCAAGCCACAAGGTATTTGGATGTTTTGCAAAATACTCTCCAACTTCTCTTAAGACGCCATCCTGATAAACGTCGTCGGCATTAAGATAGGTTAATATTTCTCCACTTACCTCCTTAAGTCCTTTGTTTATTGCATCCTTCTGCCCTTCTCCTCTCTTTTCTAGCCAGCTGATAAGTTTAGGGTATTTTTGAGCGTATTTTTTTATAACTTCCTGGGTTCCGTCATTCGAGCCTCCGTCCCGGATTATTACTTCCAGATTTGGATATTTCTGGTCAATAATTGACTGAAAGGTAGAACCAATAAAGTCTACTTTATTAAATGAAGGAATTACTATAGAAATTTTGGGTAAAGCTGCCATTCATTACTCGTTCTTCTTTTTTAATCCCTTAAGGGCTTCTTTTCTAATAAATCTTTCGAATTTCTTTTCTATTCTTCTAGTCCTTACATAGGCTAATGCTACCATGGTAATCACCAAAACTAGCCCTCCCATTATCATTAGATCAAGAAGTCTTGAGATAAAAAACGTTTGAGCAATGCCCCGCAGTGTATCAGGAAAAAGAACCGTATAAAGGGCACTTCCCCATGCTCCCATCCAAATGGTTATCTCAATTTTATTTAGTTCTTTTCTCCTGAAGTTCACATAAGCTAAGTAGACCATGACCATGGCAAAAATTATCGCAACAAATTGTAGGCCTAATATCATCTTAATTTAAACTGAATAATTTCAAATATAATTCCAAACCCCTGTTCAATGCTTAAACCCTTAAACTTATCATAGTATAGTGTAGCCACGGGCACCTCGCAATTTTTGAGATGGTGTTTGCCAGTTAAAGCTACGATTTCAGTTTCGACACTATAACCCGAAGAATACCATCTAATTTTCTCGAAAGACCTCCTGGTAAAAGCTTTAAACCCACAGAGAATATCTTGGGCATTAATCCCATAAAGAATACTTACAATAGTAGTTATCAATTTGTTACCCAAGAGTCTAACCAGGGGGATTTTCCCAAAATTCCTTACCCCAAAAACAACGTCGCATATTTTAAGGGCTTTAACAAACTTCGGAAGATCGCTAGCCTTGTGCTGTCCATCTGAGTCCATAAGAATAACTGCTTCCGCCCCAAGCTTAAATGCAGCCAGGCAACCCGTTTTTAATGCAGCCCCCTTACCAAGGTTAATAGAATGCCTTAGAACGTAGGGAGTATATCTTTTAGCAATTTGCGAGGTTTTATCCTTCGACCCATCGTCTATTACAATAAACGGAAATTTCTGATCTTTAACATCTGATAACACTTTCCCAATTCTTTTCTCTTCATTAAATGCCGGAATTACAATAAATATTTTCATTTCTTTAATCTAAAAAATAAGCCTACTGTGTCAATAAACATTTTTATAGAAGCACTAAAAATCTTAGAAGAAGTGTCAAGGGTTGAAGACTTCTCCGCCTTAACCATTTTGACAAATATCGGGGCTTCATGAATTTTCTTATAACCCAAAATATTCGCCTGCATCAGTACCTCTATATCGAAAGCGAATCCGTTTATATGAAGACGGGGAAGTATTTTTTTAACTACACTTCCTTTGAAGATTTTTACTCCAGCTTGGGTATCTGTCACCTTTGGCCTAAAAAGAATCTTAACCAGGAAATAATAAATAACTGAAATAATTTGCCTAAGGGTAGGATATTCAACTTTTGAGTTTGGGTGTCTTTTTGAACCAACAACAATATCAGCGTTTTCCTTTTTTTGAACCTCAAGAAGCTTAACTATACTTTCTGGATCTATCTCAAGTCCCGCGTCAATAAAACCTACCAATTTCCCCCGAGCTTTCATCATTCCATATCTCACCGCATATCCCTTGCCCCTATTATTTTTATAACTCAAAACTTTGATTTTTCGATTTTTCTCAGTAAGTTCTTTTACCAAACTAAAAGTATCGTCAACTTTTCCGTCAACTACACAAATTATTTCGTAGCTATTCGTAAGCCTTCCCAGTACTAAATCAACTTCCTTAACACTTTTTACAATAAAGCTCTCGGCTTTATATGCAGGAATAATGATAGACAAGTGGGGCTTATGTAATAATCCCTTTCCCATGCCCAAAGTATATCACTTAGGAAACCCAATAGCCTCGGCTGAAGAGAGCACAAGCGAGAGCAAGAAGGACTCCCGAAATGCAATATACTGCTATTTTTAACCCCCTCGGCTTTTTATTGAGCCAAATCGCCGAAAGTAAAAAAGCCGGAAAAAGAATAAGAACATAACGAGGAAAAGATGAAAAGCTTCCTGAAAGAGGGGGGATTAAATATCCTACAGCAAAAAACAAAGAGTAACTAAGTCTTAATTTAAAAAACGACCATATTCCAAGAATCCCAAATATAATTCCAGAAGCAATCTCTAGATATGTGGTGAACACTATCGGAAAATAATTGTAATTAAGGTTTGGCAAAACCTTGAAAAAATATCTATAAAAAACTTGGGGTAAAAGAATTATCTCGCTTGAGCGCTGCTCGCCAAAAATTGAAACGTTGTGAAAAAATTCCAAAGGGTCTCCAACTGTTACATATAAATAGTACATATAAAGGATTAGTCCCATTGGAACAAGTGCTAATGATATGAGTGGTACTACCCAACTGCCCTTCCTATGCTTAAGAAACTTCCAAACTTCATAGCCAATAGCCGGAATTAAAGCAAGAGCTGTAATTCTTGTTGCTGTTGCAAAAGCTCCAAGAACTCCTGCAAAAATCCAACTGCCTTTTCTTGCAAAGAAAAAAGACCAAATAATCAGCGCAAATACCAACCCCTCAGTATAGAAGGCACCGAAATAAAATGACGTCGGAAAAAAGATTAGTAAAAGTATAGTCATTTTTGCAATATTCTCTTTATAATCCAGACGAATTAATTTCCACAAGCCAAAAAGACCAATTAAAAACGCTAGGTTCGATACCAATAATCCCGATATAGCTATTGTTATGAATTCGCTACTTACCAAAAATGCAATCAGTCTGGTGAGAATTGGGAGGAGGGGAAAAAAGAAATAAGTCAGAGGCTGATAGCCTAGATGTGCAATTGCCGCATAGTGTTCTCCATCAAAGTTCAAAAAACTCCAAAAATAAGGATTTTGTAAATAGTTTGTTAGTCCCCCACCGAGGAAATCTTTTTGGAGAGGAAAAAGGGCAATCCCCAAAAATACAATCAAAAAAAGTGCTATCCTCCATAAGATAAAGGAGGTAAGAATGAATTTACTTCCCTCAAGTCTCATTTGGTTAAAACTTTTTTGTATACTTCGAGTGTCTCTTTGGCTGTTTTATCCCAAGAATAATTTTTAACTAATGCCTTGCCTCTTTCTACCAATTGGTCCTTGAGCTCTCTATCATTCGACACTTGAGAAATTTTTTCTGCAATATCTTTTGGGTCTTTGGGGTCAGCAAAGTAAGCCGCTGGTTCTCCTATCTCAACCAAAGCCTGGGTTCTGCTCGCAACCACAGGGCATTCGGAAGCATATGCCTCAAGTACCGGGAGTCCAAATCCTTCATAAAAAGATGGCTGGCAATAGAGGCTTGCCAAATTGTAAATGGCAGCCAAATCATCATCCGGCACAAAACCCACCCTCATAATATCTTTATCCTCCCCGTACTTTTGTAGAAGATTAGCTAATGGTTTATTTTCGGGGTGATTCCTATCGAAATCTTCTTTTGCCGCCTGCTTACCGGCAATCACAAGCGGAATTTTTGCAATTTTGCACGCTTGGGCTAGTCCCAACAAATTTTTATTGTAATTAACGTCACCCACGTAAAGCACGAATTTTTGGGGGAGTTTATATTTCACTACGATACTACTTAATATCGTAGTATTTGTCATCTTCTTGAAAATTTCTCGTGGGGCTAAGTAGACCACATGAATTTTTTCTTGGGGAATACCCAAGAATCTGACTATATCTTTCTTTGAAGTTTCTGAAACGGTAATTATGGCATCCATCTTCTTAACCAGCTCCCTTTGAATTAAAAATCTTAATTTACCCTTGATTCCCGCTGGATAGTGTTTAGGATAAATAAGATAAATCAGGTCGTGGATGGTAAGAATAGATGGAATGGATTTTGTGAAGGGAACGCTAAAAAAATAGGGGTGAAATTTTTGATAATGGACGATATCGTACTTTGTTAAATCGTTCCTGGCCGCATCTACCAAATCCAAATCAACATCTTTTAATTTTTTAAGATGTTTAACCAACTGCTCTGTGTAGAAACCTATTCCCCTCCCCACATCGCCTTTTGACATGGGTCCGGCGTCAATTGCTATCTTCATTTTCTTAAATATCTTAGGTATGCTCGCGGAAATCTTAATGCCGAAAAAAATGAAAATATTATTCCCTGAAACCCATCCAAAATTCCTTTGTGTCGGAAAAGAGTAAGGAAAAACCACCAAATTGGTTTAACCAAAACATAATTTAAAAATTGCCAGACACTTTTCCCTAAATTCTCATTTTTCATATCGTCCGCTATTAAATCTATATAGTAACTATTTCTTTGTAAGTATCGGGAGAAAGTAGGATCCGCCATGTGTATAAGGTCGTTTTGAAGCCAGCCTACCTTTCCGTCAACTTTGATAAGTTCATGAACACTTTTTTGAGGAAAATGGGCTTTCTCCTTTTTAACTAATCTTATTACTCCGTCCGGATAAACCCCTCCGTAGCGCAAGTATTTGCCCAGAAAGTAATTTAGCCTGGGAATAAAAAATCCTGCGAACTCCCCTTCCTTAATAAATGCTCCGTCTCTTTTCTCAATTAACCTCTTGTGTCTCGCAAAAAGTCTCTGGTTTTTTAAAGTTTTTTGATATTCATCTATTTTATTATCCGGCATCTCAATTACTCTTCGGATTTCTTCGGCAAGCTTTGGTGTAACCCTCTCATCCGCATCAAGCTGGAGTATCCATTCACCATTAGCTTCCTCAAGCGCCTTTTGTTTAGATATATGAAAAATTGGCGAGTGTTTGACCCTAATAATTTTCGCCCCAAAAGACCTCACAATTTCTATAGTATTATCTTTCGACTCCTCGTCCACCACAACAATCTCGTCGGCTGTCCCTTTGATCGAGGAAAGGCACTCCCCAATGTTTTTCTCTTCGTTTCTCACTGCCAAGACTACGGATAATTTCGTCATGTTATCTCGATTGTATCACCATATTTGCTACTTTTTCTCCAAGCTCAACTGCATAATTGGTCCCTCTATCCCAAGGATAAACCTGCTGGATATTTGCAAGATATAGTCCCTCAATAGGAGTTATCATTCCTGGCATGAATTTTGAGTAATTTAAAGGAATTACCGGTTGGGCGAAGGGGGCCATAAACTTATTGGCTTCTATTACCCAATTTTGCCTAAACTCCGGGTTTATCTTCTGCAAATAGGGTAAAAATAATTCAAGAAGTTCTCCCGGCTCTTTGGAGTAGAAAGGATGGTCGTGGGGAAGGTAGTTTCCAACATAGATAATGTGATCACCTCCGTAATACCTCTTATCCATAAAATTGGTGTGCTCCACAACCGCCAAAAAAGGAAACTTTTCTTCACCTACATTTAGCCAATATGTGCCGTTTTTAAGAAACTCTCTCTTTAGAATAAGCATCAGGTTAACCGCCCCAATTGCTTTAAAAGAAAGAAGTTTCTGAAGATAATCATCAGGAAAGCCCTGCACGATTTTTGCAAAAGGGGCGTAGGGAAGCGTACAGATAACTTTGTCAAATTCGAATCTTCCTTTATCGGTCAAAATTTCCAGTTTAGAATCCACCTTGGTTATTTTTTCAACCCTGGTATTGTATAAGATCCTTCCTTTATTCTGCCTGATTAATGCGTCAAGCCGCATCGCAAATTTTAAAAATCCTCCCTCGGGGTATCCAAGATTTGAGCTTCTTTTTTTAATTCTTGCCCAAAACCACGAGGCTGGTATCTGGTCTGCAAAATGACTGAATTTTTTTTCAAAAAGTGGCCTCCATAGCGTATCCCAGGCTTTCTTGCCATTATATTTTGTCAGAAACTCCTTCGCGGTTACTTTTTCAAGAGGTTTCCAAAAAGGGGTAAGCTTTAAATAAGCCAAAATTGCCCCCGTGCGAATTCTATCGGGAAGTGACAGCTTATCAAATAGCATAAGGCTTTGAGGGGAGTCTATCTGGTAGATTGAGCCGTCAATGAAGGTCGAAGTTTTAGTCGGCAAATAAATATATTTCTGTCCCGTCTCTTTAGCCAAATTTCGAATTGCGAAGTCCGAATAAAACCAATGATGATAATGCTTCTCCAAGCTCCATTTCCAACCCTTCTTAGTAAAGCCCACTGCAAGTCCGCCGGGATATCCTTCCCCTTCAAAGATAGTTACGTCAAGTCCTTGCTTAGTTAGTCTATAGGCTGCGGCCAACCCAGTGAATCCCGCACCGATTATTCCAATATTCATTTTTTCTAGTTAGCGACAGCCTCGAAATAAAGATATCCGTTTTCTCCGTATATCCTTTTAACAATATTTGCCTCATTCGGTATTTCCTCGTCGGTTCCGACAATTAAGCTTCCTAGGTTTTGGGGCTTTAGGCTGTCAAAGTCTATCGGGACAAATTCGTAATTACCAAAACTCCTCACCGTTGAAAATCCATATTTATCTTTGGCCGAAAGGCTATGCTCCTCCTGGAATCTTTGGGGTGGGTATTTTAAATAAAAAAGAAAAAGAATATAAGGCTGGTCGTAGCGATCCGTAACTATTATCTTCTGGTTCTCTTTCTCCTTAATATAGTCTACCAACTCCTTTACCCCATACTGCGAGGAGAAGGGAAACTCTTTGGCCATATGGACCCAATACATGTGTTCGTACCTAGCAAAACCCCAGATAATAAGAAGGGAAAGCGCCAAATAACCCCAAGATCGAATTTTCCTAAGGCCCCTAAACCATGAGAGGATTGTAATAAGCCCGTATGCACTGATTACTGTTAGTGGAATCACCATGTTTTGGGCTCTTAGGGCGTGGGGAGATTGAAAAGTGAGAGCAGCTGCCGTTGGAGCCAGAACTAGCCACATCAAAATCGCTCCCCACCCTCTGGGTCTAACGGCAATTGCCATAAGACCGAAAGTTAAGAAAATTAAGTCAAATAAATACATCTGCCCGGTCTCGGGCACCTTATTTCTCTCTATTTTATCCCCAGTAAGAAATAGAAATTCACCCCAGAAATGCTGTGAATAGTTTAAGCCGAATGCCAATGAATAGTTAACCACCTTGTTGTGAAGGACTTTTGGCAAAAGAGCTAAATAGTCTGGGTGTTCCCCTCGCTGTTCATTTATTCTTGCAAGTGGCCCAGGGTCTGCAAAAAGCCCAACCCCTGCCGCACGCGACCTGACCTCACCTTTGGCAAAATCGGCTCCTAAAGGAAGAAGCAGGATAAGCGCAACCAAGCCGGAAACGGCAAATTTTCTGATATTGGGTTGTATTTCCTTTCGATAAATAAAACTAAGTCCGATAACAAGGAGAGGCACAACTACTCTTGCGGCGTGGTAGGTATAGAAAGCGCTTACGAAGGCGAGTGTGCTAAAAACATATAATTTTGGATTATTTAAGGCCTTTAAAAATAACCATAAGCCTAGTGTAATGAAAAAAGTCGCAACATTAACCTCCCAGGCTCCTCTTGAGAAATGAATGTGCCAAGGAGAAATTGCCAGGAACAGGCTTGAGGCGAGTGCAAGTTTTTCATTTTTGAAAAGCTCCTTTACCAGAAGATAAAGGATTAGTACCGTCCCTACCCCAAGTGCTGCCCCCGGAATCCTAACCGCCCACTCGTTTAATCCCAACACTTTTACAAAAGGCAGAACAAGATAAAAATAAAACCCTGGTTTGTAATCGTTGAACGACTGAAAATGGATGGGCCAGGCATTCCCGTGCTCGTCTTTTCCTGTTTCTACTAGAGAGTAGGCATTATAGCCAATTGCAGCCTCATCTGCGTTAAGTGCCGGAAAAGAATCAAGCCTCCAAAACCGTAAAAAGGAAGCTAACAGTAATATTAAAAAAAGTAGTAACCTTGTTTTTCTTAACATCTATTTGACTAACAATAAACCCAAAAAACCCAAAAAGGATCCTGCAATCTTCCAAATAATTCTCTTTCTTTCATTAAGAAAAAGAATCGCAAAAATCACAGTTACAACAACACCTATGGAATTTAAAGAAATTACTTGTGATGAATTTTCCGCAATCTGCAACGCATAGAAAAACAAAATTGCAGACGCTGCATAGAATAAACTTAAAGTCGCCATTCTAACAAATGTCCCCTTCACTAGAAAAACTTTCATTTTTTTAATACTGCCGGAGTAAAATACTAGAACCGACAATGCTGGAAGGACAAATGCAAGGAATGAGTAAGGGAAAACATCAAAGTGCCCAAGGAGAAATCTGTCGTTAACCACAGAGAACCCGAAAAACATTGCAGCCAGAAGAGAATAAATTTCTTTAAAAGAGAATTTAATTTTCCTTTTTTCCAAAGATACAATTACTGCAGCAGAAAGGATAAGCAACGTACCTATCCATTGTGAAACTGTAAGACTTTCTTTCATTAAAAGCGAAAAAGCCAAAATTGCAAAAATTGCTCTGGAACTAAAGATAACAGAAAATTTTGACGCTTCGGTTCTTTTTAGTGCTTTAAACACAAAAATATTACCAAGTGCATAAAGAACTATCATTATTAAAAAGTTTAATATCAAAGGCTTGAAATCAGGGTACTTCATTGTGGTAAATAAATATCCAAAAATCCCTATCATAAGGCCTGTTAAAAGTTGGAAGAAAGAAGCATAAGCCACCGGATCACTATCCTTCTCCCTGACCAGTATTCTCTGCAGTAATACAGAGATAGAATAACAAATAACGCTCAAGATAATTAGTATTTGCCAAGTCACCATTATTTGGCCTCCATTATTAAATATGCCAGTGACCCGTCTGGCCTAAGAACTTCTTTAAGAATTGAATAGTCGCTTATAACTTGTTTTCTTGGGGCAACTATCTCATCGGCAACAACGATAGTTCCAGTCGGATACTTGTATGGCCAACTCAAATACTGAAACTTTAGGTGTTTAAACTCACTTACAAGCCCCACGTCGCCGACGCTGCTTGACTCATAAACTGCGCTCTCCCAAAATTCTTGAGGGTCCCTTTTATCGTAAAAAAGAAAATATATAAAGGGCTGGGCGTATGACTGCTGGAAAACTACTTGTCGTGAATTAAGGTTCGACTCTTTTAAATATTGAACCGCCTCCCTGTAACCGAATTCCCAATATTTAGCCCCGTGCTTTGGAAGATGTACGTAATAGGAATCTAGGTAGTATATATAGTTAAGAAAATATAATGCCACAAATCCCCATATAGCAATTCTTTTCAAATAATTCTTAGACAAATTGGCAAATAAGCCATGAAGGGCAAGCGAAGAAATAATAATCAAGGGAATTGCCATATGAAGACTCCTTACCCCATGAACGGGGTCTCTCGACAATATTGAAGGAACGGGTGCCAAAACAAGCCACAAAAGGAGGAATAAGAAATATTTGTTCTTAAGGCTTCGGATAAATAATATAAGTCCTGCAAGAATTAGAACGGAGTCTGCCAGAAGAAACATTCCCATATTTATCGAATTGTGTCTCGGGTTATTCCAATCACCCTCAAAAAAAAGAAATCTTCCCGAAAAATGGTTAAACCACTTTCCCATTATTACCCTAACCCAGTTAAGAGACTCCGAATGAAAAGCCAAATAAGTAGCTCCTCCTGGCTTCTCGCCACCCTGCTCCAGTATTTCTTTTATATCTGTCTCACTTCTCGGATATGAGAATGTGCTTACCACCGTAAGCCTTCCTGCGTAACCGGTGTAAACGCTTATTAAAATTGGCAAACTAATAATAATTCCTACCCCAAAAGACCCCAGAAGCACTTTTTTGTCAAATCTTATTAAATTTTTGAAAAATAGTAGTCCGAGAAGTAAAACTACAATTGGAGTTGAAAGCTTGGCCCCCTGATAGCTAATGAGTGTTAGTCCGAAAAAAATTGCAGAGGCAAAAAGAAATCTGTTCTTTTCAAAAGATTTCATGAAGAAATAAATGCCGATAAGGGTCAGGCAAAAGGCGAGGTTAGGTACCCAGGCACCTCTGGAAAAATGTATAAGCCAGGGGTTGGTAGCTGCCAAGAAACCGGAAAATAGGGCAATACTCTCGAAATTTTTGTATTTAGCCTTTTCAAAAATTATCCTGGCTAAATGGAAGACAAAATAAACAATTATTACCCCGAAAATGGCGTTAGGGAGCCGAACGCTCAATTCATTTAAACCCATCACCCCAATAAACGGTGCAGCCAAATAGACGTAGAGCCCCGGAGTGTAATCTCCAAAAGACTTAAACACGATTGGCAAAGACTCTCCCCAGAAATCTTTGCCTGTTTTTAATATTGAATAAGCGTTATATCCCAAAGCTACCTCATCGGAAGTCAGATGAGGAGGTATCGTCCCCAACTTCCAAAGCCTAAGAAATGCCGCCAAAAAAAGTATAAATAGGAGAATGGTTGTTGTATTAATAAATCGCTTCATCGAATCATTCTAATTTTCTAAAATCTCAAAGGCGGGTTTGCCGTCTAAGAAATTTATGGTTTTTAGTTTATTCCAGTTAGCTCTGTAACTCCCTGGGCTTGTAATTAACAAACATCTGGTTTCTTGCGCCTTACAGCTGACAATTCCGCCACTTTCGAGCGTAAAATCATCATTTGGCCCGGGAGTAATTTGCCAATCGTTTACGAAATAAAATTTATCGAATCTATCCACCCAATACCAGTCTGATTGATGAAATCGTATCAGATTTGGGTCAGCTTTATATTTGGCCGGGTCCCAAGGCCAAAAGAACAAGAAGAATTCGTGGGGTTCTCCGTATTTCTTTGTAATTATTATTTTATCGTACTTTTGATAATTGTCCCTAGCATAATCAACTGCTTGCCTATATCCGTATTGCCAGGACCAAGAATATTCTTCGGGATAGAGAGTAAAATAGTTCGTTAAATAACTTTTGGCAAGGAAAAATATTCCGACACAATAAAGTGTAAAAAAAATAAACTTAGTCGCGGGGTTTCCCTTTTTAGTTATTAAATCGTAGACAAAAAATAACCCAATTGCGGCTAAGATCTGAGGTAAGGGAAGCATGACAGAGGCGCGAGTCACGGCAAAATGTTCACTAGTTATACTTCCGGCAATAGGGGAAAGCGCAAGCCAGGCCAAAAGTAACAGGTAGTCTTTATCTCCCTTAAAAGATTTCTTAAGAAGAATATAAATTCCCAAATAAAAAAACGGCAAATTGATTAAATAGGAGAGACCTTTCCCAGGAAGGCTATATTGAAACTGTGTTCCGCCGGATAAAAAGAGAAACTGCGGCGATAAATATTCTAGATAATTACGGCTAAAATGATAAATAAGATAGGTTGGTCTGTTGTAAATAAGTTTGGGGAGGGGTTGAGGTAAGGAAGAGGAGAGCCTGCCTTCCTCAATACTTGCAATCGCCCCCTCATTTATAATAAAAAGCCACTTGGCTCTCGCTCTTGCGGAGGGTTCTAAAAGAATTGCCCCGGCCAAGACGAAAAAGGCAATTAGCGCCGATATAGAAACTATGGGGATGAAGCTTTCCCTTTTTATTAAATTTTTAAATTCGCCACGATATATAACCAGGGTCGCAACTAGTATAAGTGGAGAAAATATTCTGGTTGAGTGATAGGAAAAAAGCGACAGAAAAAGAAAGGCAAGTGAAAGTGGAAGTAAGTATTTCTTTTTATCTCTATTAAAAAAGGCAGCCGCCGACGCAGTAAGCAAAAAAATCGAAAGGTTTTGTTGTAAAACTACTCTTGAGGTAAATAATGTCCACGGCTCAATAGCTACTAGAAAAGAAGAAAGAAGGGCTAATTCCCTGCGTTTAGTTAGTCCCATTGCAAGGAAATACGTGGCAACTGTCGTAAGAACGCCTAAAACTGCATGGGGAAATCTGATTGCAAATTCGTTAAGCCCAAAAACCAGTATTGAAGGGATGGTCATATAGAGATTTAGGGGCAAAGGATAATCGCCGTAGGCTCGAAAATTGACAACGGGTAAGGCCTGCCCCCATTCGTCTGCTCCCGTTTTCAATATCGAATAGGCGTTATAGCCGTGCGAAACCTCATCCCAATTAACTGCAGGGGGGAAATCTGAAAGGTTAATGAGCCTAAGGGCGGCCGCCAAGACCAAGACCAGAAAAAGGAGCTTGTTTTCCAAAAACAAACCCCAACCCTTCTTAAAAAGAGTCCTCATAGCAAAATTATATCTTCGCAAAGTCAAAAAGTCGAAGAAGTAGTACAATAAATGCTTTTGACCTTTTCTGATTTACATTTTAGGAAAGGATTTGTCCTATAAACTTGGAAGACAACTTCCCCAAGAGGCTCCTTAATCTCAAGTGCTTTTTCGAGCTTGTGTTCTTGGGCCTGCTCTGGGGAAATTGCAAGACTATCCCCCACTAAAAATTGCTCTTTATAAATATCTTTTTCCCAAATAATTGCCCTTGTTTCTATATTCGCAAACTTAAAGTTTTGATCGAAAGGAGGGTTTTCATAATAGTTTTTTCTGATTGTGGGATCTACCGAATTCTGAAACTCCTGGGGTGGAACCTTGAGGAAAAACGCCAACTCTATGTAGGGGATGGGAATCCTTACCCTATCAATAACAAAATGCGAGTCGGGATTCTTTTTGATAAATTGAGATAGTTCTGCGTATCCATATGCCCAATATTTAGCCTTTTCAACGGGAAAAATTACAAAATAAGACCGCCAAAAAAGTATTAGGGAAAAACAAAATACGACTATTCCCAAGATTACCCAAAAACCCCGGTTAATAAGTTTTCTTTTGAATATTTTTGTCGAAATTATCTTATCTAATCCCAAAGCTATAGCTAAAAAGATGGGAAGAATAAGGGCTAATGTTCGATGAACAGGAAACGGGTCCTTGGTAAGCGATGCTGTGATTGGTGCTGAGAGGGCCAATAGAAAAATAAATTTTGAACGATCGCTCTGCCTTTTCTTCCACAGTAAATAAATTCCAATTAAATAAGGAACAAGCATCCATTGATAAAAAAGCGTAAGACCCGGCAGGTCTTTGTAGCCAGCTAAAAATAGCGATTTTGGCGAGAAATAATTCGCAAACTGTGATGAAAACTCCCTAATAAAGGAAAGTAAAATGGCTAAAGGGGCAGGTATGAAGCCTTTCAATTTTTCGGATTGCATCAAAATATTTTGAAGTCCTGTTTCTTCGGTTTTAGGCAAAAATACAGGGGTAGTAAGAAGGTACAAATGCGGAATCTGAGTCAAAATTAAAACCCCTAAAGCGTACAAGAAATTTTTCCTGTTCGATTGAGCTAAAAGGAGCTTTCTAAAAAATAAAAAGTAAAAGACAAGCACAAAAGGAACTGTAAACCTTTGGGCATACGCGGCGTAAGTTGAAAGGGAAAGAACAAAAAATGCTGGGATGAGCCAATTTTGTTTTTTTACAGACAACCAGAGAAAATAACTTCCCAAACAAAAAAGTGTGAATGCTAGACCTATCTCGTCTCCAACTCTCGCACGAAATACAACCACGGGTGTTATCGCGAAAAACAAACTTCCGATAGTTGAGATTTTCATACTTTTCAAAAAAGCATAAATTATGAATATTAAGGCTAAGCCCGAAAGCGCCGCGATACTCCTTACAGAAAAAGCAGTCAAACCCCATATCTTGATTGGCAAAGTAGTGAGGTATACATAAAGAGGTTCATTGTAAGAGCCATACATTCGAAAGACCATAGGGAAGGCTTTTCCATATTCGTCTTTCCCGGTTTCTAAAATCGAATATGCCGAATACCCGTGTAAGGCTTCGTCTACATAAAAGCCTGGCGGGATTACATCGAGTTTATGAAAGAACATAAAAATCCCGACTATAAGAAGTAGCGATAAAAATATTATTTGTTTAAAAGAAATTTTCGGCATTTAGGGTCTAGTATTTAAAAATATCTGAATGACTATTAGAAAATAAAAGAGAATAAATACTGAAGTTGCTGCAATCTTTAGCCTCGTATTTTTATTTTTCAACACTAAAGACGAAACGTATTCAATTCCCAAAATCCCACAAGCCGCAATGAAGGGGAACAAAATAAAAGGCTCTATATTTGGAGAAAAGTTCCCTACTACTAAATATATAATTGGTAAAACAAATCCCAGAGCTATCAAACTTAAGTTTTTTCGAAAGTTAATTGCGAAAAATCCAATAAGAAAAAGGGGTAGGAGTATATACGGAAATTTTTCCAACTCGGTAATCCCCACTCTCTCATTGGGATGGTTTGCAAAAAAATATAAATTGGGATCAAGAACCTCACCCAAATTATGTTGAAGTCGATAAAAAGTTAGGGTCTCTGGCCTTTCTTCCAACCAATGGGCGGCAGGGATCCAAATGGTTCGTGTCCCGATTGTTATTTTTACAGGAGGATATAATTTAAGTCTTTGTATCTGCAAGACTTCCTGTTGTTTATTAAGCTTAGTAAGACTTGTAAGATTTAAACCCTTTAGGCTAAAGAGAAAAAGAACAAGATAACAAATAATTAAGAGTTTATTTAGTTTTGATTTACCTAAAGAAGTCAGTATTAAGTATGTCGATAAAATAAGGATAACTCCCACAATAAAATTAAGAGTAAATATTCTCCAAATCCAGATGTTTCCCAAAACAACTAGAGGAAAAACGGGAGTGATACCAAGTTTTTTTACTTTCCCAAGAAAACTAAAGTTCATTTGCGTCAACAAGAATGTATGAAGGTGCGCCGTCCAGGTAGGTAAATGTCGCAAGGGGGGCTACATGAGATGGAAATTCTTCGGGCCGGCCCACAACCAAATAGTTCATACCTTTAAGGTCCGAAATCACGATATCTCCGAAAGTAAATTCAGCCATAGAATATTCGTTCAACTGGTCCAAATATTTTATTCCTAATTTCTCATATCTTAACCAAACACGAGACGCATCTTGAACTTCGCTTGGGTCGACCTGCATATAAAACTGAGCCCAAATGTTGGGAACAGAAAGGGTCCTACTTAATACCACTCCTTCATAATTTCCCTCGATACTATTTATAGTAGCCATTATGTCCTTCATGCCGTATTGCATGGCCTTAGAAGCCCTGAGCGGAGCGTGATAGCGGTAATCTTCCAAGAAACCGGCCAGGGAACCAAGTAAAATAATTAAAACTCCCCAAGCAAACCCTTTTGCCAAGCCGTTGCCGTACCTCCCTTTCAGCTTCTCATAAAGATATACTCCACCCCAGACTGATATTACCTGTATCGCTGGTATCATTACGGCAGCGCGGTTTGCCGCAAAGCCAGGGCCCTTGGTAAGAGCAGCGGCAATGGGAGAAATCAAAATCCAAAGAAGAAATAGCCCCATTTTGTTAAACCCTTCCTTTTTGGCAAAAGAAAAAATGGCGGCTAAAACAAAAATCACCTCAAAAACGTAAAGTACTCCCCTTCCGGGTATTAATCCATAGCTCCATTCTCCGGCTCCCTCGCTAAATAGAAACGAGGATGAAAAATATGAAAGGTAATTTTTGCTGAAGGTCTCAAAAACATAACTTACTTTGTTGGAAAATATTCGAGCGTAAAAATCAGGGAAGCCCTGAAGTGTAGCCTCATAGCGCCTGTCGGCAACCGCAGCCCAATTGTCGGTAGGGCTAATAATTGTAATATCCAAACCCCTTTTGGCCCCACCCGTAAACATGGTAAATATAGCGGTTGCCAAGAAAACACTGAATATAAGTAGCCCCCATTTATACTTGGACAATATTATCCCTTGTACCTTTGCCCCCATTTGTTTTAATTCCTTTAAGTAACTTCCAACTAGAACAAGGATAAGTACTGGGGTAAAAAGTCTTGCGGAATGGTAAGAAAACAAATTTAGGCCAAAGGAAATTGCCGCCAAGACCATAAAACGGGGTTTTTCGATGGCTGTAACAAATGCCCAGACGCCCAAGGGAATAAAAAAGGTTGTCAAATTGGCCTCAAACGCGCCCCTAGAAAGACCTATATGCCAAGGTGAGACCGCCAGAAAAAGAGCTGATAAAAGACCAAGCTCCTTCCTTTTGGTTATTTTGGAAACCATAAGGAAAGTGGTCAGAACCGCCAATGAGCCTAAAATAGCGTTGGGAAGCCGCACGCTAAATTCGTTCAGTCCTAATAAATAAACCGAGGGGATTGCTAAATATGAATAAAGGGGCATTTTAAAGTCCCCGAAAGAGCGTAAAACCAAAGGCAGAGACTTTCCCCATTGGTCCTTGCCGGTAAGGAGCAGTGAGTATGCGTCGTATCCCAAGCCCGCCTCGTCCTGGGTAAAACCCACGGGGAAGGAGGAAATGCCAACGACCCTCAAAAGAAGGGCTCCAATAAAGATGAAGGATAAAAGTATTAAGTATTTTTTCATTGGCTTTTTGAGTAGATGTAAAAAAGCGGCGTATGTTCTGGAGAATAAATAATGTCTAACAAAGTGAGCTCGGGGTTATCAAAAATGTAGGGGTTACTCACGTCTTTTTCAGTGGATGCAACTATCAAATTTCCTTCTTTCGCCAGAGTCTCGATAGGTTTAACCAGCTCCCCAAAATAATATTTTTCTCCAAGCTTGAATCCATTAAACCCCGGGTATATGCCTCCGATGTGTTTATCGTCCTCAAAAGTTTTCTGGAAAAGTTCCATATCATATCCGTACCAAAATAAAAATCGGGTCAGCATGGGTTCGTAGGTGTTGTTTAAAAACACCCTTTCATATCTTCCCTCATTTGCCCTAACATAGCTTCCAACCTCCTTAAATCCATACTGCCAGGCCCGCCAGCTCTCCTTAGGCCAAATCACGAAAAAGCCGTGGAAAAAACGCGATACTTCATAAAGCATTAAAAGAATAAATACCCCTAGCAATAACTTTCCTTTAAGTTTACCGGAGTACCCAAGGATTGAGCTAAAACCCAAGGCAGAAAGGGCGATCAAAGGAGGCAACATGAGTATCAGCCTCGACGCGTGGGTTCCACCTCCTTCGGTTAGAACAGATGGAAGTGGGGCAAGAATTAACCATATGCCGATAACTTTAAAAATTCTCTTTTTTTCCTCAGATAGCTTCGAATGGGTGGAAGCCCATATGAAGAGCCCAATAAGAATAAGAACTAGGTCGAAATAGTAAAAAACTCCGTAGCCCTTAACCGATTGTCTCGGGTTGGGATCCCCTTCCGAGAAAAGAAAACTCGGGGAGAAAGACTTAAGATAATTTTGAAGGATTCTTTCTGTAACCACTGTCGCTTTATTGTTAAAAATTCTCGAAAGGGTCGTGTTTGAGAATTTGCGCCCTTCCTCAACCTCAAGAATAATATCCCTCTTGGGAGCAATTGTAATATAAGAAAACCTCTGGGTTGTTCTACCGCTGACTGACTGGGCGATGTATGGAGCTAGAAGAACCAGCGAGACAAAAGCCAAAGACAGAAGCTTTTTTGGTCCATATGCAAAAATTTTCTTTCTATAAATGGCAACTAGAAAAAGAACAAAAAGAGGGACAAATAATGAGGCTATCGCATAGGTATAAATCCCGAGAGCAAAAAAAACTGCAGAGAGTATCAGGAATTTAAACTCTTTTACTCCTTTAACAAAATAGAGCGTTCCCAAAATTATAAAGGGGAGAAGAATTCCTGCGTCATTTGCCTGCCTTGAATAAAGAAAATGCCA
Source organism: uncultured Gammaproteobacteria bacterium (assembly GCA_964396785.1). Classification (GTDB taxonomy): domain Bacteria; phylum Patescibacteriota; class Microgenomatia; order UBA8517; family UBA8517; genus RBG-16-42-24. Next base: position 58,804 of record CAYNFU010000001.1, read on the forward strand.
GGGAGAAATTGCCAAAAATATCGCGGCAACTGTCGCCACTTTCTTGTCAAAAAATTCTTTTACCAAAAAATATAAGGCAATAATTGAGATAAAACCCATAATGACCGACGGGGCCCTTACCCCCCACTCACTTAGTCCCAAGATTTTAATAAATGGGGCGTCTAAATAAAGCTGCATTGGGAGCCTATATTCGGCAAAGCTGTGGAATAAAATGGGCAGCTTATTTCCGAAATAATCCCTGCCGGTTTGGGCAATCGAATTCGCCTGAAGGCCGACGTCAATCTCGTCTCCAAATAACGAAACGGGGACTTTATCAACCTGCCAGAATCGCAAAAAAATCGCTACAAAAAAAACAAGCGCTGCAAAAATAAAGAGAGGATTTTTAAGATATTTCCTCATACCCAATTATCGAGCCAGCCAGATAACATTACAAGCATCCAGATAGCCCCCGCATTATTTTCTTTCCCTTTCTGATGGGCAGTCCAAATACTCTTAATTTTTTTTTTCTCGACATAGTTTTCGAGTTTCTTATTCATAAGTATTGTATACGCAAAATCTTTTAGTTCATTTCGTAACCATTTTTTTAGTGGTATTCCAAATCCTTTCTTTGGTCTTTTGGCTACTTCCGGAAGCCTACTCTCCAAAAGCTTTCTAAGTTGAAGTTTCGTTTTAAATAAGTTCAAATGGGGCTCTCGGGTTGAAAATGCCCAGGCAAGCACATTGTTATCTAGATAGGGAACTCTAACCTCGAGACTATTAAGCATCGAAGCGCGGTCTGTTTTAACCAAAAAATCGTCGCGCAGGTAGGTATAAAAATCGACAACTTGACCTACACGACTTTTATCAAATCTATCTAAATTCGGTATCATTTTTGATAAAAATGACATATCGGGTTTTTCAAATAAATTGTTCTCTCCAATAAAAAACGTCCTCATCCAATAAAGTTGTCTTTCCAAATCGCCAAATTTCATACCCTTAAGGACTATTTTCGCAAGATGCTTTTTGGGGTAGTCTTTGAATGACGTCGGAAATAGGTTAACGACAGATTCGGGTAATCCCTCAAGAAGTCCCGAAAGAAGGGTATTCGGTAAAAATTTAAGTAAATTAGCATAAAGGTGGGCTTGGTGGGTCGGATATCCCCCAAAAAGCTCATCGCCCCCGTCACCCGACAGGGCAACGGTCACATGCTGCCTTGCCAGCTGACTCACCTTATAAGTCGGGAAGAGTGACGCATCCGCTAGTGGCTCATCCAATTTCGGAATTATTTTCTCATAAATATCGACGACGTCTTTTGGGCTAAATTCATCACTAAAATGCTCTGTCCCTATTTTTTTAGCAACACTGTGCGCGTATTTTGCTTCGTCAAAACCTTCTTCTTTAAAACCTATCGAGAAGGATTTGAGTTTTTTAAATTTGGCTACATAGTAAGCTATTAAACTTGAGTCGAGGCCCCCGCTCAAAAAAACGCCAACTGGAACGTCGGAAACAAGCTGGCTTTTAACTGCGGTCTCTAATAGTTTGTCTATATTGTCAGTTTTATTTTCCGAGCTGGAATTAAGTTCAAAATACTTAGCAACTTTCATTCCAGATTTCTTGAAGCTCAAGGTATGTCCCGGAAGCAGCTTTTTAATTCCAGAAAACATGACTTGGTCTCCAGGAAGAAATCCTAGATAACCATACATGCTAAGGGCCTTACTATCTGTTTTCTTTTTATATAAAGGGTGGGAAAGAATTACTTTCGGTTCAGAACCAAATATCAAAAGATTTGAGGCTACATAATAATAAAGAGGTTTTATCCCAACTCTGTCACGTCCCAGAAAAATCTTGTGCCCCTTCTCGTCCCAAAGAGCAAAGGCAAACATACCGTTTAATTTAGGAACAAAGCCTTCACCGTATTCTTCATATCCGTGTACCAAGACCTCGGTGTCGGTTTGGGTTTTAAATTTATGTCCCCTTTTCTCGAGTTCCTCTCGAAGCGGCTTATAATTATAAATTTCTCCGTTATAAATAACGACGACGCTCCCGTCTTCATTTTTAATCGGCTGATCCCCAGTTGTTAGGTCAATAATTCGAAGTCTACGAATTCCAAGTGCGGCAACATTATCTCGACTCCTATATATTCCTGTCGAATCCGGTCCCCGATAAATAATCTTTTTCGTCATTTCGCCAATGACCGAAGGACCCGTTCTTCCTGAAAAATCAACGTACCCGGCAATCCCGCACATATGTAGATTATCTCAATATTTAGTAGAATATACTACTTATAAGCTGTGAAAAAGAAATATCTAAAAATTTTTCTCTTAGCCTCACCATTCTATCTCAAGGGAAGAAGCGCCGATAAGTTGCACCACCTGGTCGTAGCCAGAATGATGGAAAAAATCCTTAAAGAAAACCCCAAATTAGATTCTGATGTAATGATGGCTGTTGCTCTACTTCACGACATAGGCTATGCCAAAATTCCAAAGCATAAAATTGGGAGTTTCTGGGCAAAAAAGATAAAAAAGGACCATATGAGGTTGGGAGCAGAGCTTGCACAAGATATCTTAGGCAGGATCAATTTCCCTCAAGGAAAAATAGAAAGGGTTTGCGAAATCATCGCAACTCACGATAATCCCGAATTGGGCCTACCGATATACTCTTATGAAGCGGAGGTTCTAAAAGAAGCAGACATTCTTTGGATGACGACCGAAGAAGCATTTTGGCTGGATATTGGCAGAAGGCAAATTCAACCAGAGGAGTGGCTTACTACTTTAGAAAAAAGATTCAGCAAAGATCCTGAGTATAAGCCCTATATTAAGACAAAATTTGGCAAAGGCCGAGTCAGGAATTTTCTAAGGCAAATGCGAAAGAAATTAAGGGGACAGCCTTAAAACTTCTCAATATCTTTAACTTCGTAAATAGATTTTCCTTGGGATTCGAAATAGGTACGCACCTGAAGTTCAGCCAAAAATCCCATTAGCATAAATTGCACCCCCAAAAAGCCCAAGAAAATGGCTATTAGAAAAACCGGATTCCTATGGACAAAAACTCCAAGGAAGAGCTTTTGATAAGTGGTCAAGATTAAGGCCAAAGCCCCGAGCGCCATACTCCCCAACCCGAACGACCCAAAAACATAAGCCGGTTTGGTTCCGTAAGAGCTTATAAATTTCACTGTAATAATGTCAATTAACGTCTTTACTATTCGGTTAAATCCGTATTTTGACTGACCCGCCATCCTGGGTCTATGCTGTACCACAATCTCTCCAATTTTTGCTCCCTTAAGGTATATGAGTACTGGGAGTATTCGGTGGAGTTCCCCGTAGAGTGGCATATCTTTCAAAAAGGACCTTTTGACTACCCTCGCAGAACAACCCACATCGTGGTAGGGATATGAGAATACAAAATTAATAACTCTATTAGCTGCACCTGAATAAAAACGTCTCGCTCTTGAGAATTTTTTTTCTTTGCGCCAACCAAAAACCGCGTCGTACCCTTCGTCCATCTTCTCTAAAAATCTAGGAATGTCGAAGGGATCGTTTTGTAAGTCTGCGTCCAAAAAAGAAATTAAATTACCTTCAGAGTTTTCTATTCCTGCGGCAACCGCACCTGTTTGGCCAAAGTTCCTAAGAAGTGTGACCACCTTGACAGAAACTTTTCCATTTCCCTTTCTAACTGCTCTTTTTACTTCTTCGGCGGATGAATCGGTACTCCCGTCATTTACATATATTACCTCCGAGGGGGAAGAGAGGCCTTCCAATACTTTTACGAGCTCTTCGTGAAGCTTAGGTAAATTACTCTCTTCATTAAAAAAAGGAACTACCACCGAAAGGTTAATGTTACTCATGTTACCTCTTTAATGTTAGCACGTGAGACTCTTGCTTTCTTCCAGATATAGAAAATCTACTTGCCATTAAATACTTTTTATACATGGCAATATAAATCATAAAGCTACCTAACCCCAAAACCCTCGTTGCCAGCCTGTCTTGGTACGAAAGCAGTCGTATCAATAAGTCTATTTTCGGAATCCACCAAAAATTATATAGATTCAAAAGGTTAATGGCACTAAGAAGATAGTAGTACACAGAAGCTCCTTTCTCCAAAACCGCTACAACTATAAAGGTAGTAAAAAATGGATATAAGTACCTTTCGTGCATGTTTGTAAGTAGCATAAATGAGGAAAGAGTAACTATCGAAAGGGACCAAAAAGTGGACGTAGTATCCTTTTTCTTGGCTAAAACAAAAAGTACAGGGATGTAGCTTAAGAAAAATAAGATATATCCCCAAATTTTAAATGGTAGAGGTCCAAATAATAGATCATGGGGGCGCGCATGTATTCCTTTTATGGCAGCCCAAATATTAAACGCATTGGCTGTAATAAGTTGTAATTGCTCAGTCATGACTTTACTTTTGTAGAAATCGTAAATCCAATAGAAGGTATTATTTTTGGAAAAGGGCAGAAAAAGAAGAAATACAGTAACTAAAATCACAATTAAAGCAGTAAAATACTTTCTCGGTTTATATTTCTGGGCTAAGGCCACAATAAGAAAAACAGGAACGTAGATTAATAATGAAATTTTTATATAAAGTGAGATTATTAGAGAAACTATTGCCCAGTTGAGGTTCTTTCTAAATAACAAATAAAAGGCAAGAACCGCAAAGAAATTGTTTACCGATTCATACTGACCCCAAACGACCGAGTTATAAATTATTACCGGGTTTAACAAAAATAGGAGTGCTCCAATTTGGGCCTTTTTCTTATCTGAAAGCTTTAATATTATTTTGTAAATCAAGAGGGCTATTCCGAAATCTGCCAATATTGTAGGTATTTTTGCCACAAAGTAGATAAAGTCCCTCTCGAAGTAAAACATCAAATTCGAGGGAAATACTGGGATATTAACATTTAAAAACCAGAAGAAAGAATAAAAAAGTTCAAATAATTTTCTAATTCCCGCGTAAAGAAGAATCGTACCCGGAGGCTGGTTGGGCCAATCGAAGCTCCAGACGTTACTTTCAAAGAATAGTTTTGGGCCATACTGCCAAAACCTGGTCCCCCAGTCGAGTGAGTTTCTTAAATCCGTATGGACTGGGGTTGGCAGTAAGGCAATTATTAGTCTTAATAGAAGGGCGGCGAGAATTATGTATAAAAACTTTTTTGCAGTCATTTAATTTTTTGTAAGAAATAAAAAGCGGGTTCACCGGATGGATATTGAACGACTTTAACGAGTTTTAATCCCTCGGGAGTGTATTGTGGTTCCATTACCAAATTCCCTTTAATTTCTCTTGCGGAGGCTACATATAAAGTGTCATTATCTAAATAATCACCCAGACCACCCAGTCCGACTTTTCCATCTACCTGTCCAAAGTAAGTTTTAGCGAAGTACTCTAGCTCTCCAAACCCGTTTACCTTCTCTTTAGAAAGTCCTTTTTGCCACTCTTCGGGGTCAGCGAGGTAATAGGCAGCAAAAAATATTCTAGGATCGTCGTTCGCGTTTGTGAGAATAATCTTTCTATACTGCCCTTGTTTGTCTCTTAGGGTATCTACTACTTCCTTATACCCGGCATGCCAGGAACGCTCAGAATACCAAATGTTGTGCGTCCAGTAGTTATGCTCGTAATAGACAAAACTTATAAAATACAGAAAAACGAAACTTGCGGTGAGTATTATGCGCTTTTTACCTAACAAGGAGTGAAATGCTTCGAAAATGCCATAGGAGATTAAAAAAACCAAAGGGGGCAAAATAATAACAAGTCTTGTAGCGTGGGTTCCCCCGTCTCTTGTTATTGCTGAAGGTAAAATCCCTATGAAGATCCAAAACAACATCAAGAATTTAATCTTTCTGTCTTTGAATCTGGTAAAAAACAAAGCAACACCCAATAAAAGCGCCACTACCTCAAACTTATAAAACTGTCCCATCCCCGCAATTGAATGTCTTAGGTTTGGATCTCCCTTTAAAAATAAAAATTCGAAGGATAAAGAAGAAAGGGAGTTATTGATAACCTTGGAGCCCCAAAAGCTAAATTTGTTATGAATAACCCTTGTTAATACTTTCGAGACAATACCCCCACCATAAACATTTCTTACCTGGGCGTCATATAAAATTGAGTAATCGACTTCGGATTTCGTGGTGGGGTCGGTAAAAATACTCAAGTATTCGGCACGTCTAATTGCTCCTTGGGAAAATGTAGCGAAGATAATGGGAAGCCCGATAACAAGGCCTATTGAGGCCGCCTTTATAAGCTCCTTACCTTGGACTTTGAGAATTTGTCCCTTCCAAAGGAAAAATAAAAAGATCATTAGAAGGGGGGCAAAAAACTTTGCGGTACTATATATCCACGGGGTAAAGGAAAGTACTGCCACCGCAACCCACAAAAACTGAGGTTTGTTAAGGGATTTAAAGAAAAAATAAAGTCCAAAAAGTAAAAATGCAAGGAGCATCGTTACCTCAAACGCCCCGCGGCTATACTGTATATGCCAAGGAGAAAGGGCCATAAGAGAAGCTGCAAGAAGCCCAAGACCTCTCTTTCCGGAAATTTCCTCTACCAAAAGAAACGTTGCCCAAATACCTAAAACCCCAAAGAAAACCGCAGGAAGCCTAACCCCCCAAGGGGTAATCCCGAAAATGGCTACCGTTGGGACAGAAGCATAAATATAAAGTGGTGCACGTGAGTCGGCATACGACTGAA
>CAYNFU010000001.1:65566-68110 GCA_964396785.1 uncultured Gammaproteobacteria bacterium
GTTGGGACAGAAGCATAAATATAAAGTGGTGCACGTGAGTCGGCATACGACTGAAAATGGATTGGGAACAGGTTTCCAGAATAATCTCTGCCGGTTTTTATTATTGAATAAGCCTGGTAGCCAACATCGAGCTCATCCGAAAACAAAGAAACTGGAACAACATCAAGCCTCCAAACTCTCAAAAAAAGCGCTGCCAATAAAATTAAAAAAAGAGCTACTGTACCTAAGCTTCTGGTAATTTTCTTAAACATAATTTTTAAAATTTACTTCAAACTCAACTCTATACGTAGGCCAAAAGTGCATTAAATTTAGAATCGGTAGGCAAAAAAGAAGTTTGTGGTAAAAACTTGTGAGGATTTTAACTTCGCTAAATCCCAAAAGTAAGAGGACAAACCACAAAATAGCATTTGTATTCCCTCTTTTGGCCACTTTTGCGGCCTTTTTGTATCCCTTTAGGGCACTTTTTATATATCTTTCAATTGAACTTTCGCTCGGAAGTCCGTATTTTTGGTGTTCGTTCAAATACCCAAGCTCGCTTTTGTGTGTAAATTTATAATATTTAGACAGAAGCCTATCGATTATTTTTGAAAACCTCCCCCTGGGGCAGGAAATATAGACTTTTGATTTGGCTACTCGGACCATTTCAAATACTGCCCTTTCTCTAATACCTTGGGGCAGGTGCTCCATCATATCTACACTCACAACAACGTCAAACTCCCCCTCCCCAAAGGGGAGCTTCTCGGCCGAAGCTCTCACAATGCGAAGGCCTTTTTGTCTTTCTTCACCAAAATCAATGTCCGTCCCCGTAATTTCATATCCGCCCCCTATATAGGTTGCCAGCCCGAATTCTCCCGAGCCTACGTCGAGTATTTTTATCCCAGTAGGAAAATTTCTTTTTATACTGGCAATTATTGTTAAATAGCGGAGGGCAATCGAGGCGTCCCAGTTAGGGTACTTTTCCATAAGGTATTTTGTGAGTCTTCTGTTTATTTTTTTAATCACAAAAAGCTTTTTTATATTTTTCTGACCTTTACAGCGTGCAGCATTCCCAAATTAAATTTCTTCTCACTCTCCAATTTAAATCCAACTTTTTTGCAGAGTTTTGGTAAATAGTTGTTCCGATAAGTTTGTATATGAGTGTCCCTCCAAACCCAACCTCTAGGATAAAAATGAAGCCATAAAAACCACACGAATTTAAATAAATCACTGTCAGATGGAACCAAAAACACTCCATACCCTCCTTTTTTCATTACTCTTTTAAACTCGCGAAGTGCGACTTCGGGACTACTTACATGTTCGAGAACTTCTAAGCAAAATACAGCATCAAATCTCTCAGACTCAAAGGGTAGCTTATGGGCGTCTCCAACCAAAAACTTCATTTTTTTATCATTTTTCCAGTGAGAGCTAGCCCAGTCAACCGAAGTTTTCACAGCCTCAATGCCTATAAGCTTTTTTGCTTTAGATTTATCAAGAATCACCCTTGAAAACATTCCATCGGCGCTTCCCACGTCTAAAACTTCCCCTGCAACTTTCGAAGTTAATTTGCTTATCTCCTCAAACCTTCTCTTGTGCCAATAGCGCTGCAGGGGGTCAACTTTCAAAGACTGATAATACCAATTAGGAGGAACGTCTTTGTGTAGCTCTTCGGCTAGTTCAAAGCTTTTACTCTTCACCTTCTACCACCCTTTCTTGTACCAAGAGTTCTCCAAACCCTCTTTCATCTATCTTGTGAGAACGGGCGTCTTCTTCGCCAACTGCATAGGTAAAATAAATAGGAGGAATTCCTTCCATGTCCTCGATAATTAAATAGTGTCTTGTGACACTTTTATCGGGTGGAGGCAGATTATCGCCCAGAGACCCAACTTGGTTTTTCCCTCTCCAAAAAGGCGTATAGCCGTAGGTACTTTTTCCGTACCAACCGTAAAGATACGACCAAGTAGTATTTATAAAAAGAGGGCTGGTTAATGAATTTATACTAAAGGGCTCTCCTTTGGAGCTTTGATAAGTATAGTCAATTGCCGAAAGTTCATTTGCCAAGGTCATATCTTTCTGAATTGCAAAAATAGTTTGACCTTTGTGATTTTCGCTAGCGATTTTAACGACGTTAGCCATAAGAATAATAAGCAAAAACGCCGAAGCCATCCACTTATTTCTGTAACTAAGCTCCCAAATAAAAAATGCGACAAGAATGATAAGACCCACGCCAAGGCCGGCTCCTATGTGAGGGATATTTGTTCCGCCAATTGAGGCCGCTATTAAAAAAGACAATATCCAGCTGACTAGAAGCTTTATTTCCAAGGAATAACGATAACCCCCTTTAGCAATTTTAAAAAGATACTTAGTCAAAATACCCAAACCAATAAGACCCCCCAAGGAGGAGGCAAAAGGAAACAAATTGTGGGCAAAAATGTCACCCATATGGTTTACATAGGCTAAAAGAAAGCTTCCTAAAAGAAGCGGAGTTTCTCCCTCAGAAGCCCCAAGAAGATGCTTTATTCCCTCTAGGCTTTTAAAGCCAAAGCGCGACTCAACCAGAATCATGCT
>CAYNFU010000001.1:68210-69998 GCA_964396785.1 uncultured Gammaproteobacteria bacterium
GCTTTATTCCCTCTAGGCTTTTAAAGCCAAAGCGCGACTCAACCAGAATCATGCTAGAAACCGCCACCAAGAAAGGAATTGCTAACCATAAAATTTGTTTTCTTCCTATATCCTTTCGGCTATACCACATCCAAATAGCAAAAGGAACTAAGTGGTAAGCAAATGACACATTGGACTGAATAGCCAAGCCGAATGCCGCACCCGAAAGCAGTAAATAATGGTTCTTTCTTACTTTTAGCCATAGATAAAGCCCGGTATAAAGAAGTGTCACAAACCAAACGCCCATGGCTGGATTTGACAACCATGTGGCATATTGGGTTTGCTCGAAAGAGACGGCAAATACCAGTGCCGCAATAAGCCCCGGAAGGGCCTTGGAAGTCATTTTAGCAACAAGAAAATAGATTACAAAAACCAAAAGTGAGTTAAGAAAGCTTAGCCAGTAGGCAACGTAAATGGGGTCACCTTGTCCAAAAAAATAAGCCGGGGCTATTACATAATAGTATAAAACCCCGTGATAAAAGCCTTGTACACCGCTTACAGAGGGGCCAAGAATTTTAACGTCGCCAGACAATATTTCCTGGGCAACATACGCGTCTCGTCCTTGGTCAAAGGCGAAAGTTATGGCATTTTTGGGCAAATACCACCACCTAACAATAAGGGCGAGTACAAATATTATTAGTAGAATGTACTTAGAGTATTTTTTCAACATCCTTCGCAAACCTTTCAAAACTATACTTTTGGCTTGATTTTACAGCTTCATGAGAGATGTTTCTGTATAGCTTACTGTCACCAATAATTTTTATGGTTTTTTTTATGATTTCCCCTTGAGTCTCCCACAAAAATCCATTTTCTCCCTCAGATACAATTTCTTTGTAACCCCCGGCATTGTAGACAATGGGGACGGCACCAGCTGCCATTCCCTCGACGAGTGAAATTCCGAAGTGTTCAAGTTTCTCGGGCTCTTTTTCGCCATTCGCCCCGAATCCTACCGCTGACCAAAATATTTTTGCTTGACCATAAAGCAGTAACAGATTTTTAAAAGTAGGACTACTAATTATCTTTACAGGATAGCTAGTCGTCATTTTTGCCAACCTCTCTATATAATTTCCGACTCCTACTTCCACTCCTCCGGCAAGTACTAGTTCCCAGTCGGAATAGCCTTTGTCATAAAATTTCTTAAATAAACGAATTAAAACATCCTGATTTTTTGCCTGAGTTAGCTGAGAAAATCTTCCTACAAAAAGGATGGAATTAGTTTTCCTCTTTGGTTTAATCTTTTCGACGTCAACCGGCGGGTATATAACTAAACTATTTACTCCATATTCCTGGTCGACGAAGCCTTTGGTGAAATACGAGTTGCAAATTATCTTATTAATTCTGAAAAGTTTCATTTTATTTATCAAAGTATTTCCCTTAACCCCATGGAAAGGAAATTGGAAGTGTAAAATATTTTTCCTGGCGAAAAGTGTGGGAATGCTACCGTCTGACACCCAAAAACAATAGTCGTATCCGTCACCCCTTTTAATATCCGGAACAAAATTAATTCCCTCCAACTTTATTCCGAATCTCTCTTCCAAGGGCTTTCCAATAGAAGCATTTTTCCACTCAACGTCAACCTGATAACCGAGATTGAGTAGAGTGGTGGCAAAGGCCAGGCTGTAGCGCTCCCCACCGCCTAGGCTATCAAGATAGGGATTGTGTATTGCCGCCCTCATGTCTTTTTGACTCCAACTTGCATTTCCCAAAGCTTTGCATATGAAATAAACCGGCTATAGACCTGATAGAGCG
>CAYNFU010000001.1:70098-74670 GCA_964396785.1 uncultured Gammaproteobacteria bacterium
TGCATTTCCCAAAGCTTTGCATATGAAATAAACCGGCTATAGACCTGATAGAGCGCATAGATTATTCCAACCGAACCGTCCAAAAACGCAGTTTGCCTTATCATTCTCAGCCAAAATTCCCTAAACATCGCTGTCAAAAAACGGGGAATATTCATAGGGGGGTGCCCCGCCTCAAACATAAGTTTTGCCTCAATTACACTCCATTTGTTGGTCTTATCAACCATCTCTTCAATCTTTTTGTGCTTGAGATGAACCAAGGGATTTTTAAGATGCCCCAAGCTCCCTGTAAAATGTGGTTCCTCGTGAAGTTCCCCTGTCCAATTTTGAAAATCCCTCTTGAGAAAGAGTCTTTTTGCATAATCAGGCCACCAACCGCCGTGCTTGAGCTCTTTGCCCAAAATAAAATTTCGGCGAGGAACTCCGTAGGCGGAATAAGTAAGAATTGGTAATTTAGAATTGATAACTGAGAGAACCTCTTTCCTCAAAATTGGAGTAACTCGCTCGTCGGCGTCAATGTAAAAAATCCACTCTCCCACTGCTTCTTTGGCCCCTCTGTTTCTCGAATCGCTAAAACTACCAGAATTTAGGCTAACAATTTTTGCTCCAAAGTCTTTAGCTATTTCAATGGTCTTATCAGTCGAACCAGAATCTATAAGAATAATTTCGTCAACCCACGAGAGCGACTCGAGACACTCTCCAATTTTTTCTTCCTCGTTTCTAGCTATAACTATCGCGGATATTCCCATTAGTCATTTTTCCGGGCAAGCCTTTTTTTAATTCGATGGGGGATAGAGGTTAAGAAATTTTTGGTTTTGATTGCGGTTTCAGTCAGCCACCAATCAACTTCATCCGTGGCCTGTTTAAATTCCCTAACTACCTCCTCATCTGTTGTTGCCTGCGGTAAAAATTTCTCACTCTGCCAAACTTTCAGGTAAAGAATAAATTCCGAGAAAGCCTGAAGTCCGGAAAGCGCAAGGCCGTGCAGGCCGTCTTTATAGCCCTCGCCGGAAAAATACCTACCCAGAAATTCTGATAATGGCTTTTTGACTAAGTCTTTCCAAATAAATCTATGTCCCTCTTTGATAAGATTTTTGGCCTGGATATCGGTGTAGCGACCCATCCTTATTAGATAATCCTCGACAGACGTATAGTGGTAGTGGGTAATTGCCAGCTCCTCCTCGGCCGCTAAATCTATCCCTTTCCCGCTCGTCATGGGCACCGAGTGAATCACCTCATTCCACGTAACCTTCCCCTTTTTAAAAAATCGAATATTATAGTCAGGCCACCAGCGGGAATGCCTTAGCCAGCTCCCAAAAACAATGTTTTTTCTGGGTACCCTATAAAAACCTTCACCTTCCTTTTGGGCAATTACCCTTAACTTCTTAGCTAGTTTGGGCGGGATCTCCTCATCCGCGTCTAATACCAAAACCCAAGGCCCGACGGCTTTAGCTATCGCAAAGTTTCGGGCTGGCTCGACATAGCCTGTGCGTTTGTGGTCATAAACGAGTGCGCCATGCTCTTCCGCAACCTCTTTTGTTCTATCGTCCGACTGCATATCGACAACAATAATCTCATCAGCCAAACCCTTTATAGAGGCAATTGCACGAGGCAGATTCTTCTCCTCATTAAGCGTATTAATAACTACCGAAATTCTGGCCATTTTTACAATTTTACCACGCTACTAGCCTTAAAACCTCCTTTTTATGTATCTTACTTCAAAAGTTATCAGTCCACCTTAAAAATCTCAACAAAATCATTCTCAAAAATCCTACTCATTCCAAGCTGCCCTTCTCCCTTGACGGCCCTTTGCCCTCTAAGGAAATATACGTAGGAAATGTTATTTTGCCTAAGGAAGTTTCTGGGAAACTCATCGTCCGAGCTTTCCAAAAAGGATTTGACGTCGTTTCTTCTTTCCCCCCAGGAGTAGCCGGTAATATCGAGGTTTACCTGGTCCTCAAGATAAACGCTTTGACCACTGAGGGCCGAAACATAAGCAGTAGATTCATAAAGATAGAGGGGCCTGGGTGGATTTGCCTCAGCTTCTTTGGCTTTAGCGCTATCAAATGGATAAGTTAAGACAACTCCCGGTGGCTGCATGGAAAGAAATTCAAGAGCGGCAAGCTCGCTCTTAGATATCATTGCGGGTGGCCTTATCGGTAAATAGTGTTGGAGAGTCCCGATGGTAGTCGGAATGGTCAAGACCACGAGAACCCCTATGGCCCATTTGCTTAAGTTTCCTCTCTTCTGGAAAAGCTCGCCAATAACATGCCCCGCCAAAATCCCAGAAACAAATAGAGAGTAATAAACAAACTGAATAGTATTCCACGGAGTCCCCTTCTGCAAAAAAAACATTGGAATGGCTACCCCCGCAAGAACTACCGCAATGAAAAATGCCTCCAGCCAGCCAATTAACGCTGGTTTTTTTAACCAACGAAAAACCAATATTTCCTTGACCGCTCTTGTCCCCAAATTCCCAAACCAAAATATTGCAAAAGCCACTAAATAGGCTAAAGTTCCCTTAAACAAAATACCCCCCGACCGATAATTTGTCATTGCTGAATAAAATCTGTCCCATCCCACCCTATCTGGTATACCCATCATTGTCTCCAAAAACCACAGGGGCTGAAAAACTAATAGCCCCTGGGCTCCCTTGTTTAGAGGAAGGAAAAGAAGAACGGATAAGGCCGTACTTCCCAAAAATACAAATAGAATATCGGTCTTTTTTTGTTTAATCAAACGAAGCACCCCAGAAGCAAGTAGTGCCCCCAACGATAATATCCCTGCGTAGGCTTTTATCTGGATTAAAATACCAAAAAGCAAAAATGGCGGCAGGAATGACAAAAAAGTAGGCTTTTTAAGGTATTTGGTAAGTGTGACAAGTCCCAAAAGCATAATGACAAGTGATAGGGCAAAGGGTGGATTAAGAAGAGTCGATATACCCTGCTGGGCCCAAAACATACTCTCCCCCCCCAGCTCCCCCGTTCGGATAAGATTCACAATCCAGCCAAAGCTTCCCCCGAAATATACAAAAAAGGTGGCCCACAAGCCCTGGGCTTTAGATCCTTGCCACTCAAGTACTAGCTTGTAAGTCAGAATTCCTATACCCAGTGCAAGAATCGGGGGAATAATTTGGAAATAAAGGGTAATTGGATTAATCCCGCTTATTTTAGAAAGCCAAGCCATAAGAAGGTCGAACCCAATATGATAATTTTTTATAGCCTCACCGGCAAAAACTGGCATCTCCAAAGACCCCCTCAGGAGGGACTTAACAAGCGCAATGTGCCAAATGCCGTCGTGTCCATTTGGACCCCAAAATCCCATCCCGTAATCGTAGATTAGGCCGCTTTTGACCATGGTCAAAGACCAGCTAATTGTGCCGAGAACTATAAGTATGGCCGCCAGGCTATTTCTCTTTAAGATTTCTAAAGCTTTTCCTAACATCTTCGAGTAGTGTAGAGCCAATAATTAAATAGCTTGTTACAAAATAACTTACTACCCCTAGCAAAAATAACGCTCCAATACTTAGTAAGTTGGTGGGAAGAAGGCTTCGGCCAATAAAAAGAGCCACGGCCATTACAAACGTGGCAATGCCCGGCCCTAAAAGCGAATCTTTAAGTGAGAAGGCTACGTATTTCCTGGCAATATATATGGCAACCACCGAGCTTAAGCCCACGCAGGCATAGCCCAATGCCGCACCAACAACCGAATATTTTATTGCCAAGAAAGGAACAAAAACCCAGGTAAGAACAGTCCACATGAGCATGAGCTTAAAGGTAACTTTTATTTTTCCAATCGCATTAAGTAAATTAGTTAACTGAGAGGACGCTGCTGCAAAAATCGTATTTACGCTAATTAACGCCATGGGAAGTAGCGCAGGTGCCCACTTCGAATACCTGGGAATAATGGAAACCGCCTCAGGAGCTAGAACGAGGATCCCAACGGTCGTGGGAAAAACCAAAAAACAAACAAAAAAGATGGAGCGCGTTACCACCCTTTTTAACTCCTCCTTCTCCCCTTGCATTCGAGAAAACGCGGGGAAAGTTACTTTTAAAACGTGGTCCAGGAAAAGCCTCAAAGGCGTGTATGCCCATTTTTGTGCCCACCCCAAAAGCCCGACACCGGCGGGTCCGAGTATTCCTCCAAGAAATGCGGTCATCCCATCATCCTTTATCATTGCCAGAAAATTGTTTCCTTGATAGGGAAGTCCAAATCTTAAAAGTCCCTTTAGAGAAACCCTAGAGAAGGCAAATCCCGGAACCCAAGGACTTAAGATATAAATTGCGACGAGTCCCACAATTCCTCTGGCCAAAATCGCATAGGTAAAGCTTGCTATCCCAAATCCCTTCCACGCCAAAAACACGGCTACCAGGTTATAAACCAAATTCTCAAGTACCTGAGGAATAACCAGCCTCTCAAACCTTAGACTCCTTTCAAGAAGCACGGAGGGAATAGTCTTTAGGGAAGAAAGAAGAAGCGAGAAAGCAAGAACATATAAAAGTATTCGACCGTCTGGGCTCAACGAATAAACCCTGGACAAAATCGGGGAGGCAAGAACCACAAGCCCCAAAAGAA
>CAYNFU010000001.1:74770-76297 GCA_964396785.1 uncultured Gammaproteobacteria bacterium
TTAACCGCCCTTTTTTTGACAATCTCAAGCGTAATTTCTCCAGTTGGGTCTAAATGTTCCTGGCCCAGAACCTCAGTCACGCTTAAATTGTAACACTGCCCAAGCTACCCGTCGAATTATCTCTTGAAGAATTTGAGAGTTTTCAATGTCAGAAAAAAGATGACCAAATTAATTAATGAGAATGCCCTAACCAAGAGAAAATTATTTGCCCCGAAGAAATCTGCCAGCTCCCCCCAGCTTCTTCTGAAAAAAGAATAAAAGAGGTTGGCAAAAACCGAAAGGTTAATAAGTATTCCGTATACTAACAAGCGAGGAGTCGTAAACATAAGAATTATCATCGGGACAAAACTATGGAAAAAGTACCTCTCAAGCATGTTTGTTAAAAAAAGATATCCGCCAAAGCCTATTGAAAAAATTCCAACCAGGACCGAGGAAAGGCTTAACTTCTGCCTTTTTATGTATCGGAAGGAAATTAAGTTCACAAATGTAAACAAGGCAAATCCCAAATAATTAGCCTGAATTCCAAGGTAGGAGTGAAAGTCTAAATGTTTGTTTATAGTAAGGAAAATCGAGTGAAAATTAAAAGCCGAAACCGAGGCTCTGTGGGCAACGGTTGCCGTCGGAAGAAGTCTCTCGCCCCATAGCCATTTGGAAAATGAGATTGGGTTTCCTTGGGCAAAAGGCAGGGTCGCTAGCAAAAATAATATCCCAGCAACCAATAACCCTGAAATAATTTGTTTGACCTGTGGCTTTTTTAGAAGGAAGAGAAATAAATATAAGGGAATAAAAATTCCCCAGTTAGGCTTTATGTAAAAACTCAAAAAAAGGAGGGGAATCGAGAGCCACGCTTTGCCGGCCCATAGGGCTATAAAGGAGGAAAGTGCGAAAAGAGAAACCAGGCTATCAGTCTGCCCCCAAACACCTGAAAGAAAAATAGATACTGGATTAAAAATATAAAACGCAGCCGCAAAAAAAGATTTTTTCACATCTCCTGAGATTTTTTTGACAAGTTGGAAAATTATTATTCCCAAACCGATATCCGCCAATATTCCGGGAAGTTTTAAAAGGAGGTAAAGGCCGAACTTATAAACATAGATTATGAAAAAGGCAGGGGGAATTTTGATAATATTATGAAGCTCCGCCAGGTAATATTTATGCTCATAAAGCCAATATGCGCCCCCGTAAATTAATGAAAGAAGCGGTGGATAATTGGGCGGTGCAAAATACCACACGGGGTATGTATAGAAATTTTGGGATCCATAAAGCCAATATTTCTCAGCCCAGTCGGCGTAAAGAAGTAGATCCCCGCTTTCGGCAGTATAATACCTGGCCAAAAGCGCTCTTAGAAAAAACCCCGCTACTAAAACCGCTAAAAGAAGTAGGACAACCTTCCTATTTTTTGAAATTTTAAGCTGCCTCATCCTTTCGCTTTCCTTTAACAAGAAGCATCGCCGCTACCGCCCCCACTGAAATCAAACTTATAAAGTCCGCCGTCTTTCTAAGGGGAGTCTCTTTCCAAGAAAATTC
>CAYNFU010000002.1:0-20130 GCA_964396785.1 uncultured Gammaproteobacteria bacterium
TGGCATTACCCATGGCGAGGGCTCCGGTAATGGCAACCATCTTAACAAACGGAATTAAAGATATAATTCGTGCTCCTTTTTTGGCAATTTCTAACTTTCTTTTACTAATTTTCTCTCTTTCCAACCTTGCCGTGACAAGTCTCCCCTCCCCTTTTAAAAATGAGTACTCTCCCTTTTTCTCTATCTCAACTCGCTTAGCGAATTTTTCCCCAAGCTTTTTGCCTGGCTGCCATAGGGAAATCTCCTTCTTAGTTAGTGGGTATTCGAAAATGTCGTGGTAGTAGAGTGTAAAATTTCTTTTTGTTTCTTGCCTCATGGAGAAGAAATGTCGAATTGGGCAAGAATCTGGGCAACTCCTTCTGCCGTTACCTCTAAAGATGCTTTGGAGGTTTTACCCTCGTTAACGGCATTCACCGCGTCTTCAAAATATTTATTAATTTGGGAATTAATCCCGGTGGCCCCGTCGAAGGTTCGACTAGCTAAATACCAACTAGTGGCGTTGGGAGCTTGGGTGGCTATTGACCCAACCAAGGGATGAGTTGAAAGAAGCTCGGCCATATCTACCCTGGGATACGGCTCGCCGAAGAGTCTTGATTTTGCCGCATTTGCAAAAAGTTTCTCTAGGCTTGCCTTCTGACTCATAAACTTTAAGAAATTCCAGGCTTCAGTTTTTTTGGAACTACCTTCCCAGACACCCTGAACCCAGTAGGTCGCATAAGCGATATCGGGCTCACCTGGATCTTCTTTGGGAAGGTGCGGTGGGGCAACTGCTTTAAACCTCAGGTCAGGATTTTGTTGCTTTATTTCAAAGGCTCGCCAGCTTGGAGCAAAAACCATTGCAACCTTCTGGGCAGCAAAGGCAACTGTTGAGTTGGGAAGGTTTTCATCCCAAAGCTCCTCTTTGGCAAAAAGCGTATAAAACTCTAAAGCCTTCTCTGCAAGCTCTCCTGTGGGCTGGGCCAAATTTACCCCGTTTTGAAGCATCATGAGCGCCAGTATCTCCGGCCAATGGTCGACATTCGAAGTTAGGCCCAAGGCAACCCCCGATTGGGTAATTACCCCGTCCTCATCTTTAATAGTTAAGTCAGTTGCGACCTCTCTTAACTCATCCCAGGTTTCAGGAGGAGTTTTTCCGGCCGCATCAAAAATGTCCTGATTAATATAAAGGGTAAGGGCGTCATACCCCAATGGAATTCCGACAAGTCCGGTACCGCTTGTAACGTCTGATGAAACAACCGGGTAAAACGTTTGGGCATACTCCCCTGCACTCATTACACCCGTGGGGATTTTATCCAGCTTATCTTTAAACATAGGAACCCAGGTGTTATGGAAAAAGAAAATGTCGGGGCCGTCACCCTTGGCTAGAGAGCTTTCGAGCCGTTCTCTATAATCTTTTGGAGACTCCCTTTTATATTCTATTTTTACACTTGGATTTTGAGCTTGATACTCCTCAATTAAAGGGGTAACGATGGAGGCGTCTTCCCAAAGACCCCACCAGACAATTGTATTTTGGGTCAATGGTGTCTTCGGAGTCCTTCCCATTAAAAATTTATATCCAAAGAATGCAAGTGCGGCAAGAACAAGGGTAACAATTATCCCAATGACAATTTTTATCGGAAACCTTCGCCCAGGAGGGGTGGCGGCGGTCGGAGGCGCGGGTATGACTGGGACTTGTGGCTGACTAACGGTTTCGGGAGGCGTGGTAGGGAGAGCATTTAGGGCGGGTAAGGGTGTCTCCTCCGCTACCTCTTTTACTGCTGGCGCCGTTCCAGACCATGTTGGAGATTGAGCCGCTCCCTGGGGCGCCTCAGGAGGAGTTGGAATGCTAGCTGGCTCCTTCACCTGACCGAAAGGTGCCGCTGGCGCCTCTTCTGTTGGAAAAGTGGGATTTTGGTCGGGCATTATTAATAATGTTATCATACAACTTGTAAGATGGTGAAGAAGAAAATCCCACAAATTAAAAGCCTAAAAGACCTTTGGTTTTCAACACCCAGGTGGACCCACTGGCTCCTTATACCAGTATTCATATTCCTTGTATTCTCCACCTACAACGCCCTCTTTTGGGACAAAATCTTCCCGGGAATTTACGTAGCTAACGTGTCTCTCGGTGGTAAAACCATATCTCAGGCAGAAACCATACTTGTGAGTTCCGTAACCCGAGCTAAGGAAGTCCGTCTTTCTTACCAGGGTCAAGAATTTAGCCTCCCGTCCGAAGAGTTGGGCGTAGTGGTTAACTACCTAGAGTCGGCAGAGAGAGCCTACAACTACGACAGAAGCGGTAACCTTATAACTGGCATCTTTCAAAGAGCTCTGGGCCCCCTAAGGGAGGTCCGCCTCGGGTTATCGGTAAGTCTTAACGCTGAATTCCTGGATAACTCCCTCGGGGTAATCGCCGAAGAAATATCCGAGGACCCCCAGTATCCTTCCGTCAAACTAGTTCAAGGTGAGGTCATCGTCGAAAAAGGCTCCCCGGGAAGCATACTCGATAGTAAGGCGGCAAAGGAGAGAATTCAAGAAAATTTGAGTTTTGTTAGAGCTGAAACTATTCCCCTTGAAGTTAAAGAAGTAGATCCGACAATTGGCGAATTTGAGGCTGAAAACCTAAAAGTGCGAGCCGAAAACCTCGTCGGCAAAAAACTTATCCTTGAGTCTTCGCAAGAAGTTTTTGAGTGGAAGGAGGTTAAGGTATTTGAGGCACTCGAACCTTTAGGGGGCTATAAAAAAGAGGTTCTCAATTCGGAAGTTGCAAAAATAGCCTCGAGCTTAAACCGTGAACCCCAAAATCCAACCTTTATTTTTGAAGAAGGCAGGGTTAAGGAATTTGCTCCTGCCCAGGACGGCTTAGAAGTGAGGCAAGAAAAATTGATAGAGGAAATATTGATAGCTCTTTCAACTCTGGAAAGGCAGGAGGAAAGCGAACTAACTCTCGAAATTCCTCTTGAGAGAACCCCTCCGAAAATTAGTACGGGGGATGTTAATAACCTTGGAATTAAGGAGCTTATAGGTAAAGGCTCTTCTAATTTCCGGGGTTCAATTGCCAATAGAGTTTATAATATCGGCCACGCTTCATCTAAGTTTCAAGGAGTATTAATTGCCCCCGGCCAAACTTTTTCTTTTAATGAAGCCCTGGGCGACGTATCTTCTCTAACGGGATATAAACAGGCTTTTGTTATTAAGGATGGAAAAACTGTACTTGGAGACGGAGGTGGCGTTTGCCAAGTTTCGAGTACATTTTTTAGAGCAGCCCTTGCGGCAGGGCTCCCAATAGTTGAAAGACGTGCCCATTCTTACCGGGTTGGCTACTATGAACAGGGCTACCCTCCAGGCCTTGATGCAACCGTATATGCCCCAACTACGGACCTTAAGGTTCTAAATGATACCCCCGGACACATCCTTATTCAGCCCCTGTTCGACGCCAAGGCTCAAACTCTTTCTTTTGAATTTTACGGAACTAGCGACGGAAGGGTCGCAAAAACCACCAAGCCAGTAGTTTCTGGAGTTACACCCCCTCCCGAAGATTTATATGTTGACGACCCCACTCTCCCAGCAGGGGTTGTAAAACAAATAGACTTTAAAGCTTGGGGAGCAAAAGTCACTTTTGACTATACTGTTGAACGAGGTGGTGAGATAATTTACGAAAAGACTTTCGTCTCAAACTTCCGACCTTGGCAAGCGATTTTCCTAAGAGGGGTCGGCCCTACGCTCTAGCCAACTTCCTTCCAAGCTTCGCAATAAGAAGTGCATCCGCCAGAGTCAACGGGGCATCCTGGCTCATTCTTTCTTGAAGATAGAAAGCCAGACGTGTGGGGTCTGTTGTTATAACAAACGACGCTACCTTAGATTTTCTTTGTAAGGAAATCCCTCTTGCAACCCCTAAGTCGTATGCAAATGTAATTCTCACTTCCCCATTCCTGCCATTAAAATCCAAGGCCCGTTGAGTCTCGGCCGAAAGGCCTTGAAGCTGTCTTGAGTTTGAGGGTAGTTCGAAGTAGTCTATTCCGGTCTCTCGATCAGTCCTGGGATAAATGTGCGTACTTGTCTTAATAAGGTCCAGTTCCCAATTTATAGCTTCTACGGAAGGTTGCTCGGATTCTTGTGTTTCTTGCCTTTGTGGTAAAACCCTCGGTTGGGCAATTCCGAGTCTCATTCTTAATTTATTGACGAGGGACAGTTCTCGTACGCGTTCCATCTCAATTTTATTTTGAAACCATATCAAACTCATGTAAATACGCAATTTTCATATATACTTTGTTTATTGTGGGAATTTTAGATTTAATAAACGCCGTTGAAGGCATTTATTTGCTCTACGGTTATACCATCGCCTTTTTGGCAAGTCTTATTGAAATTTCTCCCATGGGTTGGACGATTCCGGGAGGGACACTTCTAGCCCTCGGAGGATTTTATGCCTATTCGGGAAAACTATCCCTTTTGGGAATACTACTTTTTTCTTGGCTCGGCGCATGGTCAACGTTCATTTTGGCCTATCTTTTGGGCAATTCTACGGGTTACGCTTTAGTTAAAAAATTCCGGCAGGAAGAAAAAGCTAAAAAGGCAAAGCTACTTTTAGAAAGACACGGAGCAACAATTCTAACAACTTCGATGATGGCAAACTTCACTAGATTTTGGGTCGCCTACATCGCCGGAACAGAAGGCTACAGTTTTCTGAGATTCCTCTTCTATTCCGCGGTAGCTTCTCTTGCCTGGTCTTCACTAATGGTTGTAGTCGGATACCTCGCCGGAAGTGAAAGGGCGCGGCTTGAATGGGTACTTGCAAAGTTGGGAATTTTATCTTGGATAATTTTTGTGGCAGTTGGGATATTTCTTTATCTTATGGCTCGCCGGGATTTTAAGGCTGTAAAGCAAGAAAAATAATGCTTACTCTCGGAATTGAAACATCCTGCGACGAAACAGCCGCTTCAGTCGTCAAAGATGGTTGCGAAATTATCTCGAATGTCGTTGCAACCTCAGTCGAAATGCACAGCAAAACCGGCGGAATTATTCCAGAAAAAGCAGCCCGCGAACAAGTAAAAAGTATTATTCCCGTAATTGAACTTGCCCTAAAGGAGGCGGGTGTAAATAAAGATGAAATTAATGCAATAGCAGTTACAGTCGGACCCGGCTTAATAGGGTCACTCTTGGTCGGAGTCGAAACGGCCAAGACCTTATCCTTTATCTGGAAGAAGCCCATTATCCCGGTTAATCACCTCGTTGCCCACATTTATGCCAACTTCCTAACTGTGAGTCCCCAATTTCCCGCCCTGGCCCTCGTTGTTTCTGGCGGGCACACGGATTTGGTTCAAGTACGTGGGCACGGAAAACTAAAATGGATTGGAGGAACCAGGGACGACGCAGCTGGAGAAGCATTTGATAAGAGTGCTAGGCTTCTGGGACTTCCCTACCCCGGTGGCCCCTCTATTTCAAAAAGTGCGGCTAAATTTTTGAGCAAAAATCCTAAAGCCAGGCTAACTATGTTTCCTCGGCCAATTATTGATGAGAGAAATTTTGACTGGAGTTTTTCTGGATTAAAAACAGCAGTGTTAAGAGAAGTTACAAGTAATAAAAAGGGGGCAACGACGGAACTCCTTGCGGCAAACGTTCAAGAAGCTATAGTTGATGTTTTAGTCAAAAAAACACTGCGTGCCGCAGTTAAACTCAAACCAAAATCGCTGCTTCTTGCGGGAGGTGTTGCTGCAAATCAAAGATTGACCGAGAAGTTTAAACTAGAAATAAATAACTTGAAATTGGATATAGACTTTAGAGTTCCTCCACCTTTCCTTTGTACGGATAATGCGGCCTATATCGCAGCTTACGCTTTCTATAACCACTCCCCCAACCCCTGGGAGAGAGTTGCGGCTAATCCCGAACTTACCATCACTTCTCAAGCATAGTATAATTCGAACAAGCGATGGACAAAGTTTACGACCATACAAAATTTGAGGCCGAAACTTACAGACTTTGGGAAAAATCTGGGGCATTTACCGCCAGGGTGGACAAGAAAAAGAAGCCCTTCACGATTATCATGCCCCCACCAAATGCCAGTGACCCTCTTCATATTGGCCACGCAAGAGAAGTCGCTACTCAAGATATTCTTACGCGCTATCACAGAATGAAGGGAGAGTCTAGCCTTTGGCTTCCGGGGGCCGATCACGCTGGAATCGAAACCCAATTTATTTTCGAGAAAAAACTCCAAAAAGAAGGAAAATCCAGATTCGATTTTGACAGAGAAACTCTATTTAAAATGATTTGGGATTACGTACAGGAAAATAAATCGGTAATGGAGGCACAATTAAAAACTTTAGGTGCATCCTGCGACTGGACCCGCTACAAGTTTACTCTCGACCCTGACATAGTAAAAATCGTCTATAAAACCTTTAAACGTTTGTACGCTGACGGCCTGATTTATAGAGGAGAAAGAATTGTAAATTACTGTCCCCGTTGCGGCACAGCGTTTTCTCAGCTAGAAGTAGACTCCGTTGAAAGAGTTGACCCGCTCTACTATTTGGACTATGGGGAAGTAAGTATTGCTACAACCAGACCCGAAACGATATTTGCCGATGTAGCTATCGCGGTTAATCCAGACGACGTTAGATATAAGCATCTGATAGGAAAAACCGCTACCCTCCCTTTAATAGGAAGAAAACTACCAATAATTGCAGATTCTTTGGTCGACAAAGACTTTGGAACAGGCGCTCTAAAAATTACTCCTGGTCATGACGCAACCGACTTTGAAATTGGCCAGAAACATAACCTTTCGGCCCTGTATGTTATTGACTCCGTCGGCCGCATGGTAAATACGCCGGCAAAATATATTGGACTAAAGGCACTCGATGCAAGGAACTTGGTAGTTGAGGATCTAAGGGCAAAGGGTCTTATTAAAAAAGTTCAAAACATTAAGCACGTCGTTGGAGTTTGTTACAGAGATAAGGGCCTAATAGAACCAACAATTTCAAAACAATGGTTTGTCAAAGTTTCTCCTCTAACTAAACCCGCCCTTAAAGCAATAAGGGAAGGTCAAGTTTCTTTTGCGGCCAAGAAATACGAAAAGATTGCCATCCACTGGCTTAAAAATTTGAAAGACTGGAATATCTCAAGACAAATTGTTTGGGGAATTCGAATCCCAGCCTGGCGCTGCGATAGGTGTCTTGAGTGGACCATTACCGAAGGCACTCCACCCGAAAAATGCGAAGCATGTTCACATGCTGGGTTAACTCAAGACCCTGACACGTTTGACACCTGGTTTTCTTCAGGTCAATGGCCATTTGCTACGCTCCAAACTACAAAACATGAAGACTTTGAATACTTTTACCCAACTTCAGTCATGAATCCAGCCTACGACATACTCCCCTTCTGGGTCATTAGAATGGTTATGCTTGGTCTTTATGTAACAGGTGAGCCTCCATTCAAAGAAGTTTTGCTTCACGGATTGGTTAGAGACAAATTTGGAGTAAAAATAAGTAAATCCAAGGGCAACATCATAAATCCCATCGAAATGGTTCAAAAATATGGAGCAGACGCCTTAAGGGTTGCTCTAATTTGGGGGTCGCTTGTCGAAAACGATAATTCTGTTTCAGAAGAAAATATTAAAGGACAGAGAAATTTTGCCAATAAAATTTGGAATGTTTCGCGTTTCGTTCTAATGTCCCCACAAGCTAAAAAGGCCAAACGAAACGAAGACGACCTTGAAATAATTAAACATTTAAAATTTACTTCCAAAAGGGTCACAAAACTCCTCGAAAAGTATCGATTAAATGAAGCGGCTGAAGAGCTTTACGATTTTGTCTGGCATAAATTTGCAGATGTCTATATTGAAAAAACCAAAGGAAGACGGGAAGAAGCCCAAAAAACTTTAGAGCTCGTTCTTCAAGAAAGTCTAAAGCTTCTCCACCCTTTTATGCCTTTTGTAACTGAAGTAATTTGGCAGGAAGGGGCCAAGCGATTCGACTCCCCCACCCTAATTTCCGCCCCCTGGCCAAAATCTTAAGGCCCAAGGGTCACTGTCATCAAGATTTTTTCGGAAGTTGTGGTAAATCCTGCGTTAGTTGGATCCTTAGTTGCGTCTATTATCTCCAAGTAAAGAGATTCATTTATGGCCACATAATAATAATCTCCCCTCACGTAACCCTGAACACGAAATGCGTATCCGCTTTCTCCTGCTACAGATGCCACAACGGGCTGTGTCGTCTCAAATACTTCCTTGAGTTGTAAGTATTTCTCATCAGCCGTTTCTTTTAGGGTCTTCCCCTCGGGGTCAAATACCCTAAAAGACATAGAGAGACCGTCATAAAATTCAGTCCCCTCTTTTTGTGTTGGACCCCACTGGCTAACGACAATTGACCCATCGTCGTACTCCTTTATTTCTCCCTCCAGAGGGTACTTAAAAGAAAATTGTCCCTCTTTTTTATAAGTCAGCCAATCCTCGGTTCCTTCAACCACTTGGGGTTCGGAAGTTATAGTTTCGCTAAACTCCTCGTTGGGGGGAGCAGACTCTTGAGTAGTTTCTGTCTTAGGGGAAATAAGCTCGGGCACTTTTCCCGACCCTAAAAAGTAGGCTGAGGCTGCCAAAATAAGAAGAATAACCAGGCCCAAGATAACCCATATAAATATTTTGCCCCGCCCTCCCTTGTTGGGATTTACTGTTCCCATTACGCTAGTTTGAGGAGTTTGACTTACCCCCACCGCTGGAGCTTCCGTACCCGGCATAGGTGGAGAAGGGTTTGTTTGCTGGGGAGTCGGGGTAATACCTCCTTGATTCTGGGAGCTTTCTTCTTCCATACTAACCATACTACTAAGTTGTGATAAACCAAGTCAACAACAGGATTAATTTGAGAAAAAATGGAGTCCCTACTTTCCTATTTATTTTGGCATCTTTCCTACTTATTATTTTAAGTTCTTTAATCCTACTTACTAACTCCTCCCCTCCAACTAAAGTTCTCGCTGCAAATTATGACTTAGAGGAGGAAATGGTTTTTTGGGAAAATATTATCCATAAGTACCCTACCTACGTCGACGGCCTAGTCAGGCTTTCTTTTCTTGAGATTCAAAGAGGGAATATCACTAAAGCACAAAATTACTTACTTATGGCTTTAAAACTAAACCCAAATGCAAAAAGTGTTATCGAAGCCAAAAAGACTTTAGGCCTCTGACGAAGTTTCTTTTTCTTGAGGAGCCTCTTTCGGAGCTTCTCCACCTGCTTCAGGAACGGCTTCTCCTTCGGGCGCTACCCCGGCTTCTCCTTCGACGACAGCTTCCTCGGCTGGCGGAGCTTCCTCTTCAATCTTTTGAGGAGGTTCAACTTTGGCCACAATTTTTTCAGTGTCGTCTTTAATGCTTACCTTTGTCTTATCAACCTTAATGTCTTTTAAGTAAATCGCCTGATCAACGTCGGCGAGGGTTGAAATATCGACTTCAAATTTTTCGGGTAGGTCGGTAGGAAGAGCTTCGACTTCAACCTCGGTTACATACTGAACAACAGTACCAACCCCGTTCTTCTCACAAGGTGCTTGCCCTACAAACTCAACTGGGACTCCGGCTGTAATTTTCTCTTTAAGGTCTACTTTTCTAAAGTCAACGTGAACTAAAGAATCGCTAACTGGATCTTTTTGAAGATTGGCAACAAGTACGGAAATGTCATCTTTCTTGCCTTTTCCAAAAGAGAGATTTATAACCCCAGTTTCTCCGGCTTCCTTGTATACCGGTAAAAATTCATTCAATTTTACTTGAAGAGCAATGGATTTTATTTTCTTTCCATAGAGATTTCCCGGAAGTATTCCCCCTTGCCTTAGGGTCTTAACTTTCCTTCCCAGAACGTCCCTTTTTTGAGCTGAAAGCTGTTGAATATCCATTACCAATAAATGCGAGAGACAAAATCTCTCGCTAGGAAGGCATTATAACGGAAGCTTGCCTCTTGGGTCAAGCTCTCTTGAAAATTAGAAGCCTTTATTGTAAGCGGATAATCCTCGGTACCCGCTTGTTTACGCACAATAAATCTATACTCACCTGACTCTCTTATTTTTTCGGGAAGAGGACTTTGCCAAGAAAAAACTAAAACTCCAGATTCTTGCGGGGATAGAATTACATAAACTCCAACTTCCTTGCGGTCTCTTACTATTTGCTCCTCACCTTCCAACTCTAAAGACGAGGATTGGCGAATAAATTTTACTTTCCCAAATATAGCCTCTTGTGGCCCAAACGCCCTTACATATACTTTGTATATTCCTTTTTCTCCGAGCGGAATTTCTGCATCGTTTTTAAGATTAAGCCTTAGTTCTCTTTTAATCATGCCGTTCTCAATATTTACTAAAACGTCGAGCGCTCTTGTAATATAAAGGTTTGCTTTATTCACTCCGACATTGGCTTCAACGACCCCGAGTGAATCTGTATAACAATTATTTCCACACGTCCCCTCCACTTGGGGGAAAGCTCCATCCCAACCCAAGGAAGTGAGTTGATCGTTGGTCTCTTTTTGGTGAATAAATATTTGAATATGTCTCCCTTCTAAATTTTGCAGAGTATTTTTTGCAAAAGAGAGCATCTTGCTTCCCCTAACTTCCCTAATATTCTCCATCAAGGCCCTTGAGAGGGCTGTAAGAAAACTGGACTTTTTGGTAGAGCCGGGGAAGAAATTTTCTTCTACCTCTCGCTGCGTTACTTCGTACAGGTTCTCCTCATCAACCGTCAGTTCGTAGTCGGCAACTTTCATAGGCCCCGTTAAAGAAATTAAGCTCTTTACAAATTCGAGGTCAATCCCGACGACTCCGTCTACTTTTTCGTCTATCTCTTTATCTAAAAACCATTCAGCCCGGGCCGAGGAAACGCTAAAGTCGGGGTCCCAATTGGAGTCCCTAAGAAACCAGTTTGCCTCACCCAAATATCGCTTTATTGCTAAAGGAGGTTCGACGTGTCCCTTAAGCTGTCCGTCGGCTTCAAAGACATCCCAAACTTCAATATTTGAAAGCCTACCACCCTCAACCGAGACTAAAGAAAAGGAACCGATATATCCACCCGTTGGCCTTAACTCCATGTTATTTTGAAAAAGGACGAGGTATTTCTTGGGATGTGTGGCTCCCAACAGTTCCGGCAAGTTCTCAATAATTTGAGAGATAGGTATGAGCATCCCGCGGATCCTTTCAACCTCCAAAGTATTAAAGGCACCCCTCAATGTTTTGGAAAGAAGGGGTTGAGAGTTAATCTCCCCCAAAATAAAACCAGACTCCTTGTATATGTAATCAATTTCTGAAGATATATTCTCTGAATAATCCGAAACGTTATAGCTTTCGTCTCCAAAAAACTTATTTAAAAGTGTCTTTGTATTTTGGGAAAGAGTGTAACCCCTAATGGCCAAAGCTGCAGATCTTTCAAGAATCTCAGAAGCGCTACTTGGAATTTCTAACACTTTATCGGCCTTTGGAATTTCTCCCAAAATCCCAAATCCAATTGAGGAAGTATTAGCAAAGACCCGGGATACCTTCAGTGTTTCTTTGGCCCAACTCGTTTTTCCGTTTCTATAAAGGGCTATGGATGCACCAAAAAATCCAACCGAAGTTATAAGAGCGAGGAAAGGCAGAAATAAACAAATAACCACAAGGGCTGAAAGTTTTTGCAAACTGGAAACCCTCTTTTTAATGTTAGAAGATACTGGTTTTTGCATCGCTAATAAAAAGTCTTTAGTTTCGCCTACCCCCTCAAGTTCTCCCATCGAGATCTCCTCCCCGATAGATGCGAGGAGATACTTTCTGTATCTTTTTCTTTTTTTGTCTAACTCAGGAGTCTCAACTTTTATTTTTTCTATGAAGGCTAGGGGAGAAATACTTTCCCCAACCAAAGTCATTTCAGTAGGGTATCCCAGTGAAAAAAGTATTTGCAATATTTTTTCCGAAGCACTCTCAGAAAAGACAGGTTTAATATGAATGTCCTTATCTGGTAAATACACTTTCCGTTTATTAGCCACACTTTTAAGTGCAGCATAAATGAAATAACTATTATCGGGGTGGATATGAGGACCTATGGTCTCGGAAAGGTATACTCTCTTGCCCGATAAATGTAGGGGTTGTGAAATTCCCGAAATTGCAGGGAGAAGTATTAAGTTTTTGGATCTTATTGAGGCTATTTTTTGGGATATTTTTAAGAGCTCTCTATTCACCTCGCTGTTAACGCGTTTTATGTCTTTCTGGGCGGCTCTAAAAAAATTATAAAGATAGATCACATAATCTAACCTTTCAATTCTTGGGATTTCACTTTCTTTAATTAACTCGAGGTTTACATTTTTTTTGATACTCCCTGAAACTCGCTTCCATACTTCAGTGTTTTTACTAAATAAAAAAACTTTGCATGACCTTTCTAAAAGATTTTGAACGACAGAAAAAGATAGCTCATCAAGCTCCCCCAAAAAAAGTACAGAAGGTTTTCCGAAAGAAGAGAAAGATTCTGGCATAGTCAGGTATAAAAGTTCACGAGAAAAATTCTTTGTTTCAAGTGACAGGTGGGCCAAATCGCAAAAAAATTTTCCGTGACGTGAAACTCTCAGACATTTTTCAAAGTTTGTTTAACCAAAAAATCTGCGTCTCCATTTCTCTCTCTGGGAATTAATTTATAGGAAATATTTTTTTGAGATTTTATTTCCAAAAGTTTTGCTTGTTCTAGAAGTTTTTTTAGGGTAGGGTTTTTTATTTTAAAAACTCCCAAAAGCTGGTTGGTTACTAATTGGGAGTCTAAAAAAAATATTATTGGTAAATCATTAATATCTTTACTATTTTGGTTTATCCAGGAAAGTGCCGCAATTACCCCACGGTATTCTGCCACGTTATTTGTTGCTTCCCCGATAAACTCACCCTTGGCGAATATCCTTTTACTCCCCCTTTTAACAATAAAGGCTGCGGCAGCCGGCCCGGGATTTCCCTTGGCTCCTCCATCACAATTGATAAATAGAGTTTCTCCCACAAAAGTCAGTTTAACACAAGTTAAAGCTCTTTAAAGCCTAATATTTTTTGGCGAAAGCCCCAAAACTAAACCTAATATTAGTTGGTTTTGTTGTAGCGTCAGCCAATAATGATCTGCGAGCCCAGAAATAAGAATAAATGTGAGAACCCAGAAGAAACTCGAGTCTGTTTTTTTAAGGGAAAGAAAGATAACTAGACTTAGGAGTAAAACCCCGAGTATACCTGCTTCAACAAATGTCAGGAGAAATATATTGTGTACCGGCTGAAGCCTCCAAGAAAATTCGGGTTCCCCCTCTTTTGGTAAATTTAAGATAAAGTTGTTAAGACCCACACCAAAAACTGGGCTCGTTTTTACTATCTCTCCCGCGCGCTTTGCAAGATAAAGTCTCTCCGAGAAACTCTCGTCAAAAACATATTTATTTTTTAGTAGATATTCCGAGAATATTGAAAAAAATAAGCTGACAACAACTGAGAAAACAAAAATCCATTTAGCTAAAGGCTCAAAGTCTAATTTTTTTCTTTTCGCCAAATAGACTCCTAAGAAAACAACTAATAAAGACACAAAAACCCATTGGGACAGTGTAAGAAGAAGGGCTGCAATCCCAAGAACAAATGAGCTCCATTTAAGGGTAATATCTAATTTAGTCTTTGCCCTGAAGAAATTTGCCAATATTAGAAGGAATCCCAAAAAGGCTGCGAAAGAGTTCGGATGGGAAAAGGTGGAGTAGGGCCTTAGTAAGTAATATCCAAAGTAATTTGCAAGTGCAATTCCTGGAGTTTGGGCATTAAATGCTCTTTCGCCTAGAAAATAGAGTAACCCACCTAAGGAGCTTTGAGAAATAAATTGGGCAATTCCAACAGCTGAAAATAAAATTCCTGATAGAAGAAGGGGCCGGAAAAGAACTTTTTGAAGATTAATATTCTTTTTATTTCTTATATAAATTGCAAAAAGAGCAAGTTCTATTACCTTTATCCATTTAATTAAGGCCAAATCTCTAGAGGAAGCCAGAAGGATATTAGTAACGGCAAATCCCAATAGAATATAAACAAATGGGCGGTTAATTTTCCCGAGGAAAGAACTTTTGTTAAGTCTATTTTCTAAAATAAAAAGTGCTATTAGACTAAAAACCAAGACGTCGGTTAAATTTAGTGTGGGTGCAAAATAATCCACCCGAACCCCTTGCAAGTAGGAACTCTCTAGCCAAATGTGATAACCGAGTTGTGTAGGGATTAGAAAGATTAGTGAGGCAAAGATGATTTGCTGGGCGGCAATTATCTTCCCCAGCTTAAACATTTTACTTTTCTTTTTTCTTAACCACCAAATAGCGCTCTTCCCCTTCACCTTCTGATTCTGTTGAAAGGTCTGGTTCTTCCGACAATGTCAAATGAACAATTCTCCTTTGGCTTGGGGTCAAATTATAAATTGGTTGGGGTTCTCCCGTTGTCCTAACTCTTTCGGCGGTGGACTCTGCAAGGTCTTTTAAGTGTTCCTCTTCTTTTTGTCTCCAATCACCAACATTGACTATCACGCGAATCCATTCCCCTAATTTTTGCTTTAACATCATTCCAATTGCCGCTTGAAAGGACAAAAGAGTTTGTCCGTGCCTTCCTATTAAAAGCCCTGTTTCGTTATCAGATGAAATATTGATAACCAGTGCCTGATTTTCCTTATCTTCACTTACATCTATTTTTGCATCAACTCCCATTAAAATTAGGAGTTCCTCTGAGAGTTTTTGAGCAACCTCGGTGTTGGTTTCTTTTTTCTTTGCCGGCATACTTAGGCTTTCTTAGGGTCCAATTTTAGCAGGCCTAACTTAATTAGCCAAGAAGTCAACCCTCCCCACCCTGAAGTTTTGTATTGTTGGTAGGCCTGAGTCAACGAAAAAAGAAACCAGTAAAGAGCTAGTCCCGAAGGAAATCTCAGTCCAAAAATTACCGTTAAAAGTGGGAATGTATAAATCGTACTTTTCTGCATAGAAACCGAAATGTCGTCGGCTCCCCCCTTGGTCTTTTTTGCAAGCTTCTCCTCTTCGGATACATAAGGCGCCATCATTTTTGCCGAAAAAAATTGGATGAGGGCGGCTAGTATTAGAACTGGGCCTGGAAGAGCAAAGGGAAGGCCTGCGACCGGAAAGGCGTCTGGCTTGGTTATGTCAAAATATAAAAACTTTGTATTAACCACCGCTCCGCTTGCAAATTTTAGCGGTTCATAAAGTAGCTCATTAAACCTGCCGGCAATATCCCCGTCCGGAGAAAGCGTTCGGGTAAATACATTAAAGAAAGCAATCAGAACGACTATTTGAAGAATATAGGGAAGACATCCCGCACCTGGATTAAATTTCTCCTGTTTATAGAGCTCGGCCTGGGCTGAGGTAAAACCGGCTTTATCGTCTTTATGTTTTGCTTTTAATTTTTCGATACGCGGAGCCAGATCCTTCATTCTCTTCATTGAATCCATATAGGGCTTGGTCAGAGGGTTAAGAATGACTCTCAAAAAAAGGCTGAATCCAATTATTGCAAGTCCCATGTTTCCCCCCAAAGCTTTATAAAAAAGAATAAGTCCGTTAGTTAAGGGTTCTATTAGTAGGGTCGTAAAAATATTCATATTTTGTCAGCTACTGGGTCGTATCCATACCCACCAAAAGGGTGACAGCGTGAGACCCTTTTGAGAGAAAGAAGGAGTCCTTTTACTATTCCAAAGTGAGCTATTGCCTCCTTGGCGTACTCACTGCAGGTTGGAGTAAAGCGGCAGGCGTGGCCCAAATTAATTACCAAAATGGGAGAGATCGCCTTTTTATAAAAAGTAAGTATTATTGTAAAAACTTTTCTCATATTAAATAATTTTTGTTATTACTTCTTTCACCTCATTTGTTATTTCCTCACCCGTTCGTTTAGTCGCCGTGGGCTTCGCAAAAAAAACTGCAAGGAAACCAAAATCAACTTTCTCTAGCATCCCCCTTACTCCTTCCTTCATTGCCCTTTTTATTCTATTCCTTTCAACTGCTAATTTGCTAATTTTATTAGATACTATAAATCCAAATCTAGAAGGAATATTCTCCCCTTCATAAATAAATGACGCACCAAAACTTTCAGACTGAAGGGTTTTACCTTCTTTCTTTACTCTGGCAAATTCTCTCTCTTGGGCAAGGCTATACCGGTGGGGAAGCATTTTATCTTGGCGTAAGGCGTGTCCTACCTCTATGTCTTCTTCTGGCTAAAACCTTACGACCGCCCTTTGAAACCATCCTTTCTCTAAACCCGTGGGTTTTAACTCTCTTTCTTTTGTTTGGTTGAAAAGTTCTTTTTGGCATCCAAGTAGTATAACATTTTTTCTTTTCGGTTTTTTTGGGGGTTGACTAGTTGTGGATAACTTAATAAATAGACTATTGTACATGGTTAACTCCCAAACGCTCTGGCGTGATACCTTAGAGAGTATTAAAGTTTCTGTCTCACCTGCAATTTTTTCTACGTGGTTTTCCCAAACGTTCCTGGCGAGTATTCAAAAATCTGGAAGTCGCTATGTTGTGGAAATTGGCTGCTCCTCATCTTTTGTAAAAACAACAATTGAAGGAAGGTACTTTGGTCTTTTACAAGACACTTTAACTAAAGCCCTTAATGGTCCCTGCGATCTTATGTTTGCGGTTAAACAAAACCCAGAAAAGAATCTTTCCAAAAACGATTTTGTGGCCCCTCTTTTTGTAAAAGAAGGGGAAAGGGAACTCGCCGACGCAATAATAAGAGCACGGATTAGGCCGGGTTTTACATTTGAGAATTTTGCAGTCTCCTCGTCAAACCAGATGGCCCATGCGGCCGCAGAGGCGGTGGCAGGTAGTCCGGGTACTGCATATAATCCCCTCTTTATCTGGGGGGGAGTAGGAGTTGGTAAAACACACCTTATGATTGCCGTTGGACACTCCATTTTAAACCAAGACCCCACGTCTAAAATTCTTTTAGTTACAGGAGAAGAATTTACAAACGATATAGTCGAGGGTATTAGAAATAAAACCACAACCGCCTTCCGTGATAAATACAGAAGACTTAAGGGACTTCTTATTGACGACATTCAATTTATTGCCGGGAAAGACGCCGTACAGGAAGAATTTTTCCACACTTTTAATGCCCTAACCGGAGCCGGTGGACAGGTTATTCTAACTTCAGATAGGCCACCCTCAGAAATTTCAAAACTCGAAGAGCGTCTAAAAAGTAGGTTTGAGGCGGGACTCATCGTTGATATTACCCCGCCAGACTTTGAACTTCGCTGCGCTATCACCCAAATTAAAGCCAAGGAAAGGGGAATGGAACTTCCAATGGATCTGGTACAGCTCATTGCCGCAAATATCGATTCCGCGAGGCGCATAGAGGGGTTTCTGGTCAAACTCGCGAGTCAAGCCCGACTCAAAAAAACTCAGATTTCAGAAGAATTGGTAAACTCTCTTATCGGCAAAGGGGATGAAACTACTCAAAAAGTTAAGGCCAGGCCTATTGAGGTAATCTCTGCCGTCTCTAAACATTACGCAATCGGCAAAAAATCCCTTTTAGGTAGTTCCCGAGTCCGCCAGGTCGCACGCCCCAGACAAATCTTAATGTACCTTCTAAGGCGAGAGCTGGGGCTTCCTTTAGAGGAAGTGGGTCGTCTTGTAGGCGGTCGCGACCATACGACCGTAATGCACGCTGTTGAAAAGATTGCCCACTTAGCCAGCGAGGATGAGCATATCCGTGGGGATTTACGGGGGATAAAAAATAGCCTTTGAGGAATGTTCTAAGATTTTTTCCACTTATCAACATTAGCCTTGGCTTTATCCACAAAACTATCAACAAAAACTTATGCTTAATGTCCACACGAATACTAACCGAAAAGGGTTCTTAAAAGATGTTTTTTTTGCACTTATCAACAGTCCCTACTACTAGAACTACTAGTTTATATATGCTAAAAGAGGAAAGCCTAAAATTATGAAATTAGAAACACTTCAAGAAAATTTTTCTAGGGCTTTAAGCGTAGCTTCTCGTTTTGCGTCAGCTAAAGCACAACTTCCCGTTTTGGGAAACATTTATCTCTCGGCTAACACAAATAAGCTCCTTATCTGTTCAACAAACCTTGAAGTATCTGTTGCAATTGCAATTGGAGCAAAAGTGGTAACCGGTGGGGAAATAACAATTCCATCAAGAGTAATTAGCGAGCTTATTACAAACTTAACCCCGGGACCTATTACCCTTACTTCCGAAAAGGAAGTTCTGGAAATATCTTCGTCGAATTTTTCTTCAAGTATCTCGGGAATGAATGCGGCAGATTTTCCTAAAGTTCCAGAGTCACTCGGAAAGAATCCGTTTTCAATTCCGAAAGACGTGCTTTTGCAAGCCCTTAGCCAAGTATCATTTGCTGCCTCCGTCGACGAAACGCGGCCAGTTCTCACAGGGGTTCTATTTCTTTTTAAGAAAGGGGGCGTTACTTTGGTAGCAACCGACGGTTTTCGTCTATCTCAAAAAAAGCTTGCACTTAAAACTTTTGAGAAAGAGAAAAATATGATTCTTCCTAAAGGAGCTTTACTTGAACTTTCAAGGCTGACAAACGAGGATGAAGATATTTCTTTCTCTGTCCGTGAAGAAGATAATCAAGTTGTTTTTGGGGTAGGAGACATGGTGTTAACTACCAGAGTTTTGGACGGGGAATTTCCAGACTTTGAGAAGATAATTCCAAAAGAAACCCGTGTCAGAGTAAGCGTGGATAAAGAAGATTTTCTGAGGGGAGTAAAGCTGGCCTCAGTCTTTGCAAGAGATTCGGCAAACATAGTTCGCCTTTCTTTAAAAAAGGACGGGGTTTTCATTCAAGCCGAAAGCCAAATGGCGGGTAGAGGAGAAAGCGTAATCGAAGCGAAAATTGAAGGGTCAACAACAAACGGATTTGAAATTACATTTAACTATAGATTCCTTGAAGAATTCTTACACGCCGTCCCCGGGGAGGACGTTGTTATTGGACTTTCTTCAGAAAATTCCCCAGGGGTTTTTACCGATCCGTCGGATCCTAATTTCCTTCATCTTATAATGCCAGTGAGGGTTCAGGGTTAAGATTTTAGAGCGGGTAAATAAAGAAGAATGGGGACCTCCCCACCGATACCTTTTACGGTTGCCGTACCTTTGAGCAAAAAGACTGGCTGAAATTTTCCTCCAACTAAAGTGTCGGCCAGATAGGCCAATTCAACTTCATTCACTACTACTTTTTCTAGATCCGCTTTGGGAAGGTCGACGATACTAATAAATCCTTCCTGGAGACTTATAACAACCGATTTATTAAGCGAACCTTTGAATTCCTGGAAGTTTTTTACTTGATGCTCTTCGTTGCCAAAGGATAAATCTATGAGAATTATCTCTGCTTTGATAATCGTCCCGTCTGGCGCAACCCAGACAGATATTGGTGAGGCGTTTGGATCTAATGTTAAGATCTTAAATTCGCTTTCGATCGGAGAAAAATTCGCAACATTTATGTCTGCCTTTTCTTTAGTCGTTGAACGTAATCCCTCGGCTGCTGACTCGAACCTTTCAAGAAAAGTAAAATATGAGAAGGTAATCTCGCTCTCGTTATAAATAGAATTGTCGACAATAAAGTCTCTAGAGAGATTTATCAAAGATTCGTTACTAAGATTTTGGTTAACATATTCAAAAGGAGGATAGTTAAGGGAATAACCTACCTTTCTTGTCCCACCATAAACAGTAAGAGTGTAATCGGAATTACTCCAATAGTATCTAGTTCCATGGATTTTACCGCTAGCCGAGCGGGGTTCTCCTTCAAAACCAAACCCAGCCGCTACTTCTTTAGCCTCTTCTTCGGTTAATGGCGAAAGAGACTCAGATTCCAAAAGGCGAACCCTACCAGGGAAATTAAACTGGCTTTCTTTAATTGTAGTCTCAATTTGAAAGCCGCCACCAACAGGGTCTGGAATATTTATGGTGGGAAGTGTAGTCACTAACTTGGATGATTTCTCTCTCCTGAAGAAAAACACAAATGCGGCTCCGAGAATTATAATTCCTATGATTACAAGCACAATCTTTTTTGCCATTTCTTTAGTTTATTTTAACCTACTTACGGAACGGTTACATTACATGGGTCAAGATAATAGCATTGATAACGCACAGATTTAGGAATGTAGGGTGGGGCCATGGGAAGAGCTGTTGAGGGGCTAAATTCATAGTGTAAGTGGGG
>CAYNFU010000002.1:20230-43291 GCA_964396785.1 uncultured Gammaproteobacteria bacterium
AGGGTGGGGCCATGGGAAGAGCTGTTGAGGGGCTAAATTCATAGTGTAAGTGGGGATCGCTTGTGCCGGTTGTATCGCTGGTACCTATTGTTTGACCCATAACGACTGTGTCTCCCGGGTCCACATTCACATCGTCAAGGTGGCCATAAACAGTTGAGAATGGAATTCCTCCACACGAAGAATTAATTCTAAGGCTGGTTCCATAAACACCCCCCGGTCCCGTTTGTGCAACACCGGTATGGGTTGCAATAACGGGGTGTCCGGCAGATGCTAGAATATCGATTGCTTCTACTGCCTGGTGGGTATATAAACCTCTCGGTCCCTGGACAATACGTAGAGTTCCCTCTGAGGCATAAGGAA
Organism: uncultured Gammaproteobacteria bacterium; assembly: GCA_964396785.1. GTDB lineage: Bacteria > Patescibacteriota > Microgenomatia > UBA8517 > UBA8517 > RBG-16-42-24. The sequence continues at coordinate 20,591 of CAYNFU010000002.1, forward strand.
AAATTGGCCAACCATATGGACATTCGTCCGGGGGATTGCCTATTCTAACGCCCGCGGAAGCAGACGCCTCAGTATTTTGCTCCTCTGGGACATCGGCAATAATCGTAAAAGTATCGTTAACCAATGAGTCTCGAAAAGATCCCGAAAATGATTGCTGGTAGGTAATAACATAAGCTTCGCCCACGGGTGAAAGGATAGGGGGTGGAATTGGAGGAAATGCGCTGGAGGACTGGCCATTTACGGTAATGTTTGTAATGGTTGGGCAGGGAGGGTTACCCGTTTCCTGAACTACCCTGCACTCGGACTGAAAGCGAATGTTTGTTAGAGTACTCCTTCTTGCTCTGATTTCTATTGTGTAAGTTACCGTAGCCGGAAGTTCCGAGTTATCAAATTCGCTATCGTTTGCGGATTTACTGATATCAATGTAAGGGTTGGTTATGGCGAGAGCTAATTCGGGTCCGGGCGGAACAATATAGGCGCCGGAGTTGATTATAAAAAGGATGAGGGCGATTGCAATTGGTATGGAGATAATTGCGATTATGGCGATACCCAGCATCGTTGAAAAGGTAGCCGAAATAATTCCTCCCAAAATCCCCAAAGTCTGAAATAAAAAGATAGCGGCTCCCCCCAGAGCGTCTTCGGCGCCCTTAACCCCCTTTTTTGCTGCCCTTAAAGCTCGGTCAATAGAACCGATTACGACGGTCGTGACGACAAAGGCAACGATGTTTCCTATTATCGGGACGCTAGATCCAAGGGCTTGGGTGACAGCTTGGGCGGCGGCTTGACCTCCAACTTTTGTTGCAACAGAGATAGCCGCCTTTCCCGCAATCTTTATTCCGGCCCCAACAGCCTTTTTTTTGGCCTGATCTAAAACTTTATCTAAGGCCATATTCGCCATCCCTTTAGCGGGACCCAGGTCAATTGACAGGTGTCCCACGGTTGGTACGCTTGCCAGTTGGTAGGTTGTATATTCTGGAAGAGGTTTAAGTGAGACATAACCCGGCTCTTCACGATACTCAACAATTTCCAGTTGGGTATTTTGCTCGAGGTAGGTATCTTTAATTTGTTCAGACAGCGTCTGGTTTTCCCCCTCGATAAGCCTTAAACGGTCGCGGACGCCCCCCAGAGAAGACTTACTTTCCTCGTCAAGGGATGTTTTTTCAATCTCGGTTGTAAGAGACCCGCTTGTTACACCCGAAGCGAATAAAACAAGCGGAGGGGCGAAATCCAGATTGTCCTTGATATAACCCAAGCCGGCTTCTTTAATGTCCTGATGGAGCTTTTCGACGTTTGGCCCTCTTACCCCTGGGGCTTGTAAGTAGGTTATTTTTAAAGAGACTTCTTTTGCCATTTATTAATATGTTCTCATCCCCGCAACCGTTGCCTGGGCGATTGCTGCGGCTTCTATAGGAGTGACTTGTTGAAGGGGGTCTTTGTCCAGAAGTTCCTGGGGTTTAGTCGTGACAAGGGCGTGTTCTTCTGGTGAGGCAACAACGCGGATGGGAGCATGGTGAGCTCCCGCAAAAAATATTCCCTCACCCACATTTGCTGCAAGAAGTAGCTGTTTTTCTCCTTCTGAAAGATAGAATAATTGGCCAATATTATCAATTGCCGCGGGAGATTGTTTAAGAAGAACCCTAAGGGCCGAATTGGTAACAATGGCTTTTCCTATATCTTGGGCCAAGAAATCTTCCACGTCCTGAGTGATTGTTGTCAGGCCCAAAAAGTATTTTCGGGCACGTTTAACCACCGACCAGAGAAACTGGGCAGAATCGGGGTAGCGCATCATGTGCCAAGCCTCATCAACTATCAAGACTCTTTTTTTGAGATCCCTTTTAACCCTTGTCCAAATAAAATCAAGAATAATAAACATGGCAATAGGCCGAAGACTCTCCTCAAGGTCTTTAACGGAAAACACCGTGAAGGGATTTTTAATATCGATGTTTGTTTGCTGGTCGAATATTCCCACAAAGCTCCCCTTTACGAACTTTTCAATCCGGGCGGCCAAATCCATCGCGTCGGGCGTTTCCATTCCTACCAGAGATTTGTATAAGTCTTCCATCAGGGGCGGTTCTTTCTTTTGGGTGACGGGATCTTGGGTAATTCCTTTTCCCCGATATGCCATAATTAAAGCCCGGTCCAAAAGCGCTTCTTGGGTTGGGGTAAGTGCCCCCATAATAACCTTGCAAAGAGAGTGGAGGGACAGAATTTTTAGTCCCAGCGAATTTTCTCCTTCTTCATAAACGGCAGATAAGTCAAAAGGATTAATTTTTGAAGGGGAAGAAAAAGAAAATGATATAAATTCCCCGCCAACCGCCTCGGTCAGGGCTTTGTATTCCGATTCCGGGTCTATAACTATAATTTCTGCTCCCAACATTAGGGTTCTTAAGGCTTCGAGCTTAACAAAGTAACTTTTTCCCGCCCCGGAGGTTGCAAAAATGGTCATGTTCGAGTTTTCCAAGGAAAAGCGGTCAAAAATAATAAAAGATTCGTTTTGTGAATTTATTCCATAAAGAATTCCCTTGTCGCTCGAAAGCTCTGCCGAGGTCAAAGGGAAGGTGGTTGCCAGCGAGGTTGTATCCATGTTTCTGGTTACGGTTAGTTTGTCTACTCCAAAAGGGCCCGCAGAGATAAAAGCGTCGGCACAATCGAGTGCCGGGGGAATGCCCTCGAGCTGAAGTGAACGCAGGGTTGATTTGATTTGGGAAGTTAGATGGTTCAACTCTTCCAAGTCCGAGGCGGGAACATTTATATAGAAAGAAAAGTCAAAAAAGCGCTCGATTCCCTTAACCAGCTGTTCCTGTAAAGCAATAGCATCCTCAAGCTGCGCCTGAGTTGTGGGATTAACAATTTTGCCTCTTTCAATGTCCGTTTCCATCTCCGCTTCCATCTCGGCTATTTTGCGCCTAAGGTCATCAAGCACGCTCTTGCCCTCAACGGGATAAATATGAAAGGAGATGTCAAGTGAACTATCGAAATTAATTATTTGCTCAAGCCAACCAGGAGAAGCATACCTTCTTCTTATGGCTGTATAAAGGGTGCGAATATAAACGCCATTTAATTTAATATAGTCAAAATCAAGTTCAATCGATTGTGGAGCGATTAGGTCAATCATCCCAACCTTTTTCTGGATTAAAGAGGTTGCTACTGAAAAAACCTTTGGCTTTTCACCCCATGGTCCGATTTGGCCCTGTGTTGGAATAGGCGCCGGGGCTTGCACATTAGTCTTTTTCGCGCCTATTTTAAGAAATTCTGGTAATCCTCCAGGTTCGGGCTGGGCAAATTCCTCTCTTTTTTTGGTGGCGGGCGGTGGGGGATTAAAAATATTATAGTAAAGCTCAACGAGCTCTTTGGTCGTGATCTGCCTTAATTTTAATCCCAGTCTCCCTCCTTGCCTGATTAGGTGATCTCGCCTGGGGTAAAGAATGTCTTTGGCCTTTTTTACTACATAACTTTTTGCAAATGGAAGTGGGCCAGAGGATTTTGCGAGAGAACTAATTGACTTAGCAAGGCCCAACTCGAGCGGGCTAAAAGGGATGATTAAATAAAATTTCTTACCCAAAACGTTTTTCTTTTTTACGGCGTCAACTATAAAGAGCTTATACCCCTCCATAATTTTGGCCAGCTTTGGATCCATGTTTTGCCTCGCCGCTTGGGCAAGGTATTCCATGTAGTGGCTAATATCCTTCCTTTGAGAACGTACCAGAATTTGTATTGGGAAAGAAAGAGAGTTAAGGAGTGCGGCATAGGCGGCAATTACCGCGTGCTGTTCCTTTTCAGAGAGGAGTCCAAAATTAAGAGAGCTTGACTCCAGGACAAGAGCGGCCCCGCCGTCTTTATAGAGGACAAGGTCCCCGTCAATGTCTGCAATAGGTAATAAGTCCTGCGATGAGGCAAGTATTGGGGTATCGGGGACCTTAAAAGGGTTAGGGATTGGTAAGGATGGGAAAGGTAATTTGGCCATAAATTTAGCTTGTTACGGGCTTTGCTTTAATTGCCATTGGCGGAATAATGTTCCCCAGGGCGTCAAAACTTAAGGGTTCAAAAATGAGTCCATTTTTTTCGATTTCAATTGTATAGCGGCCTGTTGTAAGGGGAGTGACAATCATGAAGTGTCCCAGTTTGTTGCTTTTTAAGGCGCGAACCGGTCGCCCGGCAGAGTCTTTAATTTCTAGAATTGCCCCCTCCACTATTTTTTTGTTTGAATCCATTACCTGACCGACTATTACATTGGGAAGACTGGGGGGGAAAGGTGGGGCTGCGTCAGCGCTAAACTGGGCAAATTCTTCGGTGAGCTTCCGTGCCGGAGTAAGCGTGGGTGCAACAGAAACGATAACCGGTTGAGGTGCCGGTTCTTCTACCTCTTCCTCTTTTTCTTCGTGTAAGGGCTTAATTTTAATAGGTTTTGAAGGCTCTACTCTTAATTTTTCTTGCCCTTCCTTCTCCTCCCAGGGTTCGGGTTGTTTAGCGTGGGGCAGAGTTGGAGCTAGGCTAAAAAGGCCCGTGATTTTACTTAAGAAATCCTTTTCGGCCTCCTCGAGATTAGGGAATATTGTAAGTCCAGGTTCTAACTCCTGTGGTTGCGGTGGTGCTTTGGGTTTAATTGAAACCGGTTCGCTGGGAACAACACCTTGGGGCCCAGTAGTTTGGGAAGGAGGTCCCCCTTTGGGTGGAGTAAGTGGCTGGGGTGGCGTTATTTCTATCGCAAGTTCTGGGTACCCCGGCGGTGGAGGGGGTGTGATAGCTGGCGTCGGGAGAGTTGTCGCCTGGTCTTGAAAGAAAATAGTTTCGGCGGGTAACTTCTTCCAATAAAAAAGAGTTGGAGAATAAATTGATTTTAGGAAGGCAAAAATCCATTTTTCAAGAGGTCTTTCTTGAAAGGGCAAGAAAGCAAGGGCAGCGCCTGTTAAAATCGAAATAATTACCAAAGGCCATTTAATAATTCCAATTATTGGCGTTGAATAGAAGACTAAAGCAATTAGCACGCCTCCCCCTACCTGGAGAAATTGTTTTAGGGTCATGTCCCCCACCAACCGGAATTGGTAAGAAGAAATTTGTTGGGGTATAGGGTGCTGTTCTTCCATGGACAGAATTTTTTTCGCCTAATCCTAGAGTACTGCGTGAACAATCCAATTCAAGGGGAACCATTTTTCACAAAAGTACTTCTTGATATCTAAGGGGTGTATTAATATACTCTTTTTTAAAGGTTGTGTTTAAGGAATCCGGCGAATTTCCGGAGCTGTGCCGCAACTGTTAAAGCCAGAAAACTAACAACTTCGTATCCCGAGCAGGAAAATATGTCATACGCAGAAAATCTCCGTACAGTAGAAGAATTCACCGAAAAAGGCTGGCGAGAAACGCCACACTCAAGGCGCGTAGAGGAAATAATCTCCGTGTATAACGAGACCAGTCGGCTTACAGACAGATACACTTATTTTTACGACCAAAAAGGATTTTACATGTGGGCAAAAGATAAGGCCGATGACGCCCCAAAAAAAATTTACGTCAAAGACATTATAGACAGGCGGTCATATCCGTCTTCGGCAGAGGGAGAAGTCTTTGATAAACTTGAAGACTGGTTTCCCAAAAATACAGAAGGCCAGGCTATATGGGCAAGCCTGCCTTACCCCGGAAGGGATCCCGACCCTAAGGTTATTTTCCATCAAATAGCCTACACCGCCGGGGATATGCAAAAGGTTTTGAAAAATTCAGCAGTCGGATTTAAAGCTACTAATGAAGCGGTTCTTGACATTCTTCACGAGTTTTTCCCGGAAACAATAGATTTTACCAACCCAGAAGCATTTAGGCCTCACCTGATAGCCGTTGATGGCAACTTCGACCTTTCGGGACTATTAACCAGGATTAAGGAAATTGACCCCGAAGCACTAGTGGCGAATGGCAAATTTGAAGAAAAACAACTTAATGAAAGAGCGGCCTATATCTCAAACCTTATCGGATCAGGGGCAGCGGCCAGATTCGTAGCCGTTGAAGCGCGAAGATTGGGCCTTGTCGGCCAACACCCGATAAGCTGTCTCAAAGGACTAAGCTTCTCCGAGCTGATAGCGGGTAGTCAATCAATACAGGACCAATATGGATCGTTGGAATTCAAGTGTCCCACTTGTAGTGCAACAAATAGAAGGCAATCAGGAGTGCTTATCTCCAACTGTCAGCACTGTGGGGCAAATGTCAGATGCTGATTGTTAAAAGACCTCAAAATGGCAAAAAGGCCGTATCAGTGCTAAAATGTAGGCATGTCAGAAGGCGAAAAACCCAGAATTATTATTGCGGGGAAAGATGCCCCAATTGATGATATTAGGCGAAGAGCTGAGGCAACCCGCGTCAGTCCCTTTGAGACCTTACCCCAACCGATTACTGGACCGGAGGGAGAAGATTGGGCTCCATGGATTGTTAAGAGTCGAAAAGAGGTTGAAGATATTAAAAATGACGTACTTCAAGTAGAGATTCGACGTCTTGCAAGAAGACCCGATGTTATGGTAACACAAGATACCCTAACAGGGTCGTATGACAACATTGATCGCCTTGTAAGAGAAAAAGAAATAACCCAAGAAGAAGCCGACCCTTGGCAGCTTCGAATAGTCACGCGATATATAGAGCTACTTGGGAAGGATAAAAAAGGATCAACAATAGATAAAATATTAGAGGCGTTACCTCCATCTGTTGCTGCAGGAGCTGTCCATTTTGCTGACGAACTTGCAGAGAGGTTTCCAGGTGCAGTTTCGGATTTTATAAAAAAAAGAGGTAAAAGGTCAGAGGAAGGTAAAGCCCCGAGCGAGAAAAAGGAAGGCGTTGGCGGGAAAGATGAGGGTGGAGGGCCTCCAGAAAGACCGCCAGATGGACCGCCAAAAGAAAAAGACGATTTACCTGACGATTTTTTGAAACTTAATAAATTGATTCTAAGCGATAAAACCCCAGAGGATAAGAGAAAGAGAGCTATGGAAAAACGGGACAAGATGTGGGAAGAGTTTACCAAGGATAACCCGGGATTTGTCAAGGACGTTACCCAAACTCTCTTAAACAAAATTAGGGATAGTAATTGGAATCATGTTAAGGATGATGTTCGCAACCTAGCCATTGATATCGAGAATGAAGCAAGAATGCTGGGCATCCTAACCCCTGAGACTGAGGGAATGCTTCGAGCCGCCATTGCCGGTGAAGCTTTGAGAATTTCCGTAATAGGCTTCGATAAAAGACCATCTAAAGGTACTCCGCAGGATGCAAGCTGGTTAGCTAGTCAAGGACAGTCGGAAGATGGACTAAAATTAGATGAGAAACGTGTAGAGAGGGAAGCATTTTTCCCATTGGGAATAGAGCCCCACGATTTTGTCGGGGCGTCAGCCCCTAAAGAATTCGAGCCCCCCACGCCCGAAGAACTTGCTAAATTACTAACTGAGAAACTGGCCAAACAAGCACAGGGCGAGGAGATGACGGACCAAGAGAAAAGAGAGTATATGCGTAGATATGCCGCAAGTCCACCGCCCAATGAAGTGGTAGCAATCTTTCAGCAAGGTAGACTAAAAATTTTTAAAGACTCTTGGGAGGAGTCGGTGAGATTTTTGGATATTACCAATAAGGAACAAAGGAATTTATGGGCCCTACTTAACATGGAGGCTTTCAACCACGGTATCATCGCAAACCCCCATGCTAGATGGAAAGGCGTCATTGATTTTTGGATGACTGACTTAAGAGACGCTACAAGGCTCTTACCTGGGGATCAACTGGAGGGGAATCGGGAAGGGATAGCCGATACAGAAAGACTAATTAAGGCTATGATGGCAGTTTCTGCTTCTGCCAGGGTAATGGAGATAACCAGCGGAAGTACTGGTAAATACGCGACATATATGGCGCCTGGGGATAGGGAGGGCCCCGACCTAGACAAAGCAGACGAATGGTCAGAATTTTTACTTCATGACGACGCAGAAAAACTGGCTAGAGTTATCAGTAATCCTCTAGTTCGATATTTCTATACAAGGTTACTATCAGATGCTGGATATGAAGACCTAACAGCTTTGGCAGGCAAAGATAATCTAACTTATAAGGACATTCTTGCAGTTGAAAAATTCAGTAAAGATAAAGCAAGGGGTGTGGGCGAACCTGAAGCTAAAAAGAAGGGGAAATTAATTGAGTTTTTGAGAAAGAGAGGGCTCAAGGTCGATAAAAAAGTCTTCGAATACAGGGGGGGATTTAACGGCTACATCGAGTATCTTCTGACAGAGGATGAAGAGGTTCGAAGATTTGTCAAGGAGCACACTGGTGGAGATGAGGTAGTAGCTTGGTCGGCCGCTAAACTTGCCTGTGATGCCTTTTTGGTAGATAAATACACCCAATGGGAATTCGATATGACCGAGACCCAAGCCAAAACTCAAAATCCTGAAAAATGGGATAGCACATTTCATAAAACAGACATTGATTACGGTCAGCTTTTGCCTTCTCCCGGCTGGGGTGGAAATCCTCTTACGGCTATGATACAGCCGATGTTTTTACCGAGACACATAAAAAGGGTTTGGACCGGGAGGGATAGAGCTATTTTAGATCTCGCAGACCAAGCATTCCATCCTCCTGAAATGGAAGCAGTTTCTAAGCTTAGGCCTAAGGTTCTAGTACCTTCAATGGTTGTCCACCTCAAGGATTATGTGCGATACAACGATGCCCTATGGATATTTCTAGGTGGATCAAGAGGGCAAAAAATACCCCAGTGGACGAGTAGGGTGATGCAAGAGGATTTGCCTCAAATAGTTGACCTTCTCGATCAGGCGTATGGTATTAAAAAACCAAATGATGAGCCAAACTCAGTAGCTTTTAAAGCAGTAACGGCTATTATGATGGCTAGAATTATTCAATGTAAGACCCTGGCCGCAGCTGTAGAATCAAGTAGGCCCGGAGGTAGCGATTACTCGAAAATCATTTTTGACCCAGAAAATAGAGACAGGCCGTTTTTGGAAGTAATGCAATTTTTATGGGGCCCGGATTTAGATGCAAAAAGAGGATTTTTAGCATCAATGGCTGGAGGAAGAACAAGATTTATTTTTGAAGGCAGTGAGTTAGCTGAATTTGCATTGCAAGATACTCACAATCTCTTAGTCACTAATGATCAGGATCCTAAAGGTAGAGGTGTGGCACAAACTGTAAATACAATTGGATTTGTACTGGATGTAGCTAAGGCGTTTGGGGGGGATAAGGGTAGTAGAAGATAGAAGCTTAAAGTCTTTCTAGTCCCCCACTCCCCGTTGCTCCGCCCGCCGTTTTAGGGACAGGAGCCCTTCCAGCCTGAGGACTTGGTTGCAGTTTTGTACCAAATCTTTTTGTATACGCTTCCCCGATTGTTGTCGCAGTACGAGCACCACCAGGAATCGCCCCGATGGGTGCGAAGGCTTCTCCTATGGCCGATCCATATGCAAACGGTCTGCCGGAAACGAGCCCCTGAATCATGTCTGCTGCTTTGGGGACGAGTGTGAATAAAATAAAACTTACTCCAAGAAAAAGAAATGCAACGGCAGCATCTCCGGATCCACCAAGATTCAGAAGAGGGGGCCAGCCGGCCGAGCCGACACCACCCAAGAGGTAGCCAATACCCGAAGCGACTGTACCGCCGATTAGTCTTACTATGACATCAGGGATACTCCCAGAGAAAACGGCATTGGAGATAGAAAGAAGGGCTTGGGAGACGAAGATAAAAGCTAGTAGAAATAACATTCCGACAACGACAAAGACAGCTAAATTCGCCACAAAACTTCTAACCCACCGGCCGAATCCAAGGCTAGGCACGAGGACACCTATTAGTATTTGAAAAGGCGCAAATATTGTTAGTAAAACCACCCCCGCATAGGCCTTAAATAGCATAAAAAGGGTCTTGAAAAACATCCAGACGAGGATAATAAACACAATTAAAAACAGAATAAAAAAGATAGCCATTGATAGCGGAGCAACAGAAAGTGCCAAGATACCCACGAGTAGGGCCGCTATAGTAGAACCTATGAGGCTTACAGAGAAAGCCATAACCAGAATTGCCGCTATGGAAAAAACTAATAAATAAGCTATAAAAAGTCCAACTACTCCCAGCTGGAAATTCAATGACCAAGGCTGTCCCAAAGTCAGCATGTTAAAAATTGCAGGAGAATCGGGCCTTAAGCCTACGGGGAAGAAATTTGTAGCCAGGACGCTAATTAAACCAATGACCACGTACATTAAGTCGATAATAAATCCGGCTATCGCGTAGGAAAAAGTCACAAGTACGACGGCAATTAAAATTTTGGGAAGGGCAGACTGGGCGGTTATTACAACCTGGGGAGAAATTTTTACTCTAAACATGATCATGAATGCCAGAATCAAAGCAACGAGGACAAAGAGTGCATAAGAAACGTCTCTTGAAGCCCGCCACATATGCTGTATAGGAAGAAGCGCTCCTGTAAACCCGAATCCTTCTTGCGCTTCTGCCTGGGGTATTAAGTGAAACTTTCTTACTACCCCTTTCACATAAGTAACTCCCGACAATTCTCTATCCTTGAACATCAATTTTAATAAACTTTCTTGTTTGGGTTTCGGGAGAGAGGCCAGGTCGGAAGGCGTGCCTGCGTCTGAAAGGATCTGACTAAGACAAGTTGCAGCGCTAAGGCTTAGAGCGCAAGTTGTAATTTCAGGCCCCAAAATTCTGGTAAAGGGCCAGGTCAAAATCGAATAGATTACCCATTCTACTTGAGCGGCTGTATAGCGCTCCCCAAATATTTCACTTGGCGGGGCGTCATATACCTTGGAATACCATTCAAACGGTCCCTGGCTATACCAGGTTTGGGCCGACGCTCCTTTAGGGAATATTGAAGTAAGAAGGAAAATTGATAATAAAAAGGCAGCGAGCAGTTTTTTAAACACTTAAGTAATTTTTTTCTAAATATTGATTTTATATTTACGAAACTAATATTTAGACAAGACCATTATATAGATAATTTAGGACAAAAAGAAAGGCGATTTATACTTATTCGCAAAAACTTAGTCTGTAATTAGTTCCGGCCTCATTCGGGTTTAAGGTTCTGGGAGTAGTTATATAAACAGCGAGCTTACAAGCACCTTCTTTGTCCAATGAGAGGACAGATAAAAACTTTAGTTCTGCCTCGGCCCTTACGATATCAAACGGCGAGGCCATGATATTAATTAAAAAAGCCTCATCTTGGGGAAAGTAAGTTGCTTTAAAATCTTTCTCGTCTATAAATCTTGTATCTCCGATTTTGCCTTTATATATAGCGAAATTATTAAAATTATTCATCTCCACCCCTGAAATTGTTATCTTGTCTGCCCCAGGAAGAAGGCTGGTACCAGTTTCATCGCCAGCCCTCTCGGTTGTAGGTGTTTCACCCGTTTTTGAAGTTTGCGAAGATAAATAGCCCAAGACAATGCCGAATAAGACAATGACCCCAATTGTAATTTTGGCTAATTTTTTCTTCATTTTCTCAACAACCAGTAGCTATTCCACAACTCCTCGCCGCGGCCCAAGAACACCATTGGCCGTCCATAATCATTCTCACCGCTTTATCGATATTTGTTTCCGGGTCCAGATAGTCCTGGGTGCATTGTTGAAGGGCCTCAAGGTCATTAATTGTACAAGAAGGTGGACTCCAGGTGTATCCCGAAAAAGCTCCGGGGCACCTGTTCGAGGGGAGCAAGTTAATTTGAAATAAGCCGACGGAATAGTCGACGGACCTCCCACACAAACAGCCGTCGTTCAATGCGTTGGTGTACCCACCGCTTTCGATATTGCAGACAATTGAGGCGTTTCTGAGGGTACTTGCCGAAGTTCCCGGAGGGAAATACCGCCTAAGAGTACTTACGCTGCACCAACCGGCCACTGCGGGTTCGCAGCGAGCTCCAGGGACCGGAAGCGGAGGCTCCGCCTCGCCCGGGAAGGTGTTTGTGCATACGCCGGTCACCAGGCCCTCGGGTATTTCTCCGACCGGACAAACTTCACCAAAGCCTTGAGGCCTTAGGGCGGTTTGGATACATTGCAAGAAATATTGCTCGATTCCGCCTATATGGGGGAAGTAAAGCTCAGCCGCTTGTCCACGTCTCCTTCCCGGATTACCAGCGGTCAGCGATACTCCCGGGACAGGAGGGTTAAGCGAATATGTTACTCCGGTAGCCGCCGGAATATCATAAAAGCCCTCAACCGGTGCACCCTCACCGACCTGTGGAAAAATTCTTCTGAATACACTTGCACCTCCGGCCACAAGTCTCGACCATATATCATCGACAAGCGGCGTTCTGGTTTGCGTATTTAAAACCACTCGGGCATTTCTTGTACAAGAAGGGTTAGGAGGGTCGGGATTACAACTGTCTGGTGGAGAACCACACCTATATCCGGATGGGCAGATAAGGGATGAGCTAGGTCTCCAGTTGTCGCAGTCATAGTCGTCTGTGTAGCATCTGCCTCCCAAATAATCACACCAGTAAGTATCAATAGGGTCAGCAGGATCAAAAACTTCAAAACCACAGGAAAATTCGGCAGTATAGGTAAGGTTTACTCCAATTTCCCCGGCAAACAAGTCGTCTCCGGGATTAGTTCTAATTTGGGTAAGGTCACAATACTGATTAGGTCGAATAACCCCGACAACAGGACCCGACTTAGGATTCCCCTGTGGTACGTAAGTATCCTGCAAAATGTCGGCAAGACCCTGCGCTTCTTCCATGTGGGAAAAGAATAGATCGGCAGGAGAGGTGAGGATACTCACGTTTGAAATTGTTACGTCGGGTTGAACGGCTTGTATAGAGGGATTTATGACCTCAATTTGCCCCAGCCTATCTTCTGTCGACGAATTAACATCCTCGTCGGTTGATGATAGGGGAACATAGGAGAATAAATCTGCCCATTTATTTAATACTAAAGGATTATCCACACAGAAAAGCGACCTGGAAAAAAATGGCGGAAAGGGTACTAGGATACAAGAATTTCCTCTCCATTCTAAGTAATGCTTCATAAACTCTTTATCGTCGTCGTAATTCCAGGGAAGCGGAGGATATCTATTGTTCCAGTGGTCTCCCAAAGACGTCCTAATCGCACTTCTTGCAACTCCCGGAAGAAGCCCTACAAAAATATTTTCCAAAGTATTAATTGCGCTGTTCCAAAAAGAGAGGTCTTCTTCTGCCCAAGTACTCAATCTATAGACGTCGCCTCCTTGGTTGCAGGGATTCACATTGCTGGGTCCGATTAATCCCAAAAAAGCTTGGTTTGCGCAAACAACGACCTGGTCGTGCCTTTCTACTTCCCTTCGGTTAAGTGTTTCTATTTGACTTTTGTGCTGGATTGACAGAGGGAGAAGTTTTCTTATCGGCCCCGAATAATTAACCACTTGCTCTTCTTCGCTAAATCCGTATTCGGCCTTGTGGTCGACTCCACTTAAGTACCAGCTGACATAATCGTTAATTTTTGAGGCGTCGCTTCTCGTCTCATTTTGGTTTTGACTATTTACTACGTCGTCTTCGGTCCTACCCATGATAGGGAGTTCCGCCCCTGAGACGTCTATTGCAAGCTGGCGGTTTTGTGTAACCCTAAAGAAGCACTCCTCTTCGGTGGGGGAGAATCTTTGACAATAACGCGCGTCACCTCTTCTTACGGTTATGGTATCGGTTAAAACCAAATCGTTTCCGCAAAATAAAGCGGAGGGTTCCGTTTCGTCACTACAAGGACTTGCTTGATAAGGACGAAGTGAGTGAAATTCATCTTCGTCAAAAGGATTTAATGGTCTTGGCCTGATTTGGTCACACGGAACGGTAGGGTCAGGCACTTGGGCGCTGGCCAGCTTGGTTGAAAAAAAGAGGGTGGCAACCAAAAGAAGAATGAAAGTTAACAGCGCAAATATTTGTAGCCTTGGAGTCTTAAGTTGTAAATTTAAATTCCTAAATCTTGGTAATTTGGGCAGTTGATTCATGAGACATTTAGGCTTATCGATAAACTCTAAAGTTGACAACATCCACTCCGGTAAAGACATTTATGAAGCGAAGGATTAAGTAGGCGGAGGCGACCAAAACCATTCCGGCAATTGCGTAAGTCAAAGTTTTTTTCGCGGACTCAACAGCCTTAGGGTCTCCGCCGGCGGATATGAATTTAAATCCTCCGGCAAGAAGCATGATAAAAAGGACAATCGCGGCCAGCCCCAAAATTACCGAAACAACCCTCGCAAAAACGGCCTCAAAATCTCTGAGGCTCGCTGCATTTTCTGCGTTTGCAGACCAATTTTGAGCTAAGTTCATATCAATAAAAGTGTAGATAGAAGTTACACAAAATGCAATCTGGGTTTAACTAAGGACTTCGAAAGACTAATTAAGGTGTTCCTGTGGGGATACTTATTTCTCCTAGTATTGCGATTCCAAAGAAGGTTTCAAGGAGCTTAATTATTGCCCAAGCAGCAAAGACGATAACAAGTCCAACCAAAGCCGCCGTAATTTGGTTTCTAGCGGTTTCCGTGTTTGCTTTGTCTCCACCCGAGGTGATCCACCTAATTCCTCCAATCACGAGGATGAAGAAAAATATTACCGCAGCGACAATTAGAATTAAATTGACAAATCCTCCGAGAAGTGAACCAATCGTAAGGTTATTGAGGTTGGTAAAACCTGTTTGGCTAGGGCTTAAATTAATTTGGGCTAACATGACCTAATCCATTATTGAATCGCCAGATTAAGAATGTCAAGGGTTAAAATATTTGTCCCGAAAAATCCTTCAATAAGGTTAATAATTGCCCAAGCAGAGAATAGAAGTACAAGCCCTACAATTGCCGATATAACTTTTCCTCTTGCGCTTTCGACTTGGGATTTATCTCCTCCGGAAGTCATCCAACTTATGGCCCCCCAAATAAGAACAAAAAGAAAGATTACAACCGCAATGATAAGAGCCAAGTTAATAAGCATTGGCACAAATTGCCCAAAGAAATTTGCTCCCGTCAGGTTTTGAATATTATTGCCTAAGGCTGGATTAGTTACTCTATCTGTACTCGGAACTTGAGCTAGCATTTTATCAAATTATCCAGGGAGGAATTCTTTGTATAAATTCTCCCGGGTTGAGTATTAGGTCAAATCCAAATAGGGTACCGACAAGCTCTATTATAAAAATTCCGGCGATAACTATCACTAACCCAACCAACCCGGTCGTAATTCTTGCCCTAGCTTCTCCCACTTTTTGTTTGTCTCCTCCAGAGGAAATAATTGCAATCGCGCCAGAAATGAGCACAAAGGTAAAATAAACTGCAGCGATAATAGTCAGAAGACCTATCGTACTTGAGAGGAAGAAGTTAAAAATTGTTGTCGATTGGGCTGGGTTTCTACCTTCTAATCCCAAGGGTCCAAAGCCCTCAATATTTCCAGGTATTGGTATTTCTTGTTGAGCGAGTAATCTTTCCATATTAATTAGGGCCGAAAACTCTAAGCCTCAGTAGTGCCGAGTAATCTCCAAAGAGTAGCCTTCCAAAAAGCGCAGCCAAGACAAATGCTCCTGCCGAAATAGCCAGTCCCAAAATAGATTGCCAGATTTTAGACCAGGCGCCGGCGACTTTTTTAGGGTCATCCCCTGCAGACATAAATGCATATCCCGCAAAAACCATATTAAAAAGTGCATAAATTCCTGCAATGACAATTAAAAACCTTAAAATATTTGTTATGAAATAAGTTGGGCCCCCCTCGATAAGGTTTCCATACTGGCTAACTCCCGGAGGTGCTGTGACGTTTCCAAAGATATCTGACATCCTATTAATTAAACACCAAAACTACCCTCAAAATAAACCCCTAAAACCCTGGATTAAAAATTTCGACTCCTGTGACCTGCTCTATTACCTGAATTATCCAATAAGCCGCAAAAATGACCAAAAAACCCATGAGGGCAAAAGTCACTGCCTGTCTTCCTTTTCCGGCCTTCTCGGGATTGTCTTCTCCCGCCCCTGAAATAACTCCAATGCCCCCGACAACTAAAAAGAAAACCATAAGAACTCCGGCAAGAAGCAAAGCATTTGAAAGGATTATTGAGACCAGGTTTCCCAGTCCCACCGTTTGGCCAATAGGGGAGTTAAAGGTGGAGCCAATAGGTACTTCCACAAGTTGTTGCACAGCTAAAGTTTAGCAAAAGCGCGAGACAAATTCCAAACGAAGCGCAATTAATTGGGAGTTTGAAGCTGAATAGCTGAAGACGATTTTTTGCTTAGTTTTTTACCTAGGTACTTTTTGAAACTTCCCTTTCCAAAACGTCTGTCTCTCTTACTAAAGTCAACTAAAGCTTTATCGAACTGCTTTGGAGAAAAGTCGGGGAATAGAACTTTTGTAAAATAGAGCTCGGCGTAGACAGCTTGCCAAGGTAAGTACCCCGATAGTCTCATTTCCCCACCCGTTCTAATAATTAAATCAGGGTCGGGAATACCGACTGTATCGAGCTGATTTGAAAATTCGGCTTCGTCTACGCGTTCTATCGAAACTCTCCCAACCTCAACTTCGTTTATGAGTTTTTTAACGGCCCTTAGAATCTCGTCTCGGCCTCCGTAATTTAAGGCAAAAGAAACTGTTATGGCGTCGTTTTCCTTAGTAAGAGTAATCATATCTTTTACCCGCTTAACAATGTCTTTTGGGAACCAATCTATGTTTCCTATTACCCTTATTTTTACACCCTTTTCAGAAAGCCTTTTGAGCCCGGTTTTGAGGGCTTCTCTAAAAACACTGAAAAGGCCGGAAAGCTCCATTTTGTCCCTGTTTCGGTTTTCGGTTGAAAAAGCCCAGAAGGTAAGGTATTTAATTCCGAGTTCAATCGCGCGCTCTACAACTGGTTCTATTGTTTTTTCTGCAGCAACCCTGTGGCCCTCGACAGCCCCCAGGCCATGCTTCGCCGCCCAACGACGGTTACCGTCCATAATTATTGCAACGTGAGTGGGAGTTTTGATATGAAGTCTCGTCTTCATCGGTACTTGCTAATATTATTTACGAGTCTGTAGTTTAACACAATGCATAAAATGGTGTCCAGCTTATTAATGAGTTAACCGAATATGTCCTGAACGGCTTCTATGCCCAAAATTTGTCCAACAATTTGAACTATCCAATAGGATGCAAAAACAATTACAAATCCCACCACGGCAAAAGTGATTCTTTCCTTGGCAGAGGCTACTGCTTTAGGATCCCCCCTCGAAGTTAATAAGCCGAATCCCCCAAATATGAGGTATAGAAGTAGTAGTAGTCCGGCAATTACAAAGAGATAGGGGACTAAAGAGCTAATTATTTGTCCAAGGGTCAGGCTCTCGCTAAATACAAAATTAGCCCTCCCCTGATTCAACTCGCCATATAATGTTTCAAAATCGATTTGAGCAATTTCCATATATTACTGATTAAATCCCGGAATACCTAAAATATCTACACCTATTACTTGCAATATAAATACCGAAAAAATAATTAGAAGAATTCCCGTTATCGCGGAAGTTAAAAGCTCCTTTCCCGCCTGCAGACGTTGTGGGTCACCCTGGGAAGTCATTATTTGAAATCCCGCCACAAGTATTAAAATAAATGCAATTCCCCCACCAATTCCAATTGCCCAGCGGAGTACCCAGCCGATTAGGGCACCTGAGTCTTCGATGGGAATACATCCTATCGCTGTATTGATTCGCCTTATATTACTTGTACAAAAGATATTCACTAATAACCATATTAGGACAAAATTAAAGAAGTTAAAAGATAAGAGTTGGTATAATAAATAGCCATGGGTTATTTAAGATCAAAATTCAAAGTACAAAATTCAATATTAATACTGGTTGGATTTCTGATTTTTCTATTTTCTATTTTCAGTTTTCAGTATTTGGTATTTGGTGTTCGGGCCGAACCCAATTGTGATGCTCCTGGCTCAGGAGATATCGACTATTGTCTTGCAAAGATTCAGGAGCAGCTCGACGCCCTAACCCCGGCCCACGAAACAAACAAACAAGAATTGGCAAAGCTAAAGGTCCAACTCTCCTCAATCAGTAAGCAAATCGTAGGAGTTTCGTCTCAATTAAAAAAGGTAGAAGCTGACATTGCCCAAAGAGAAGAAGACTTGGCGTATGCTAAAGAAATTTTTGAAGAGAAAACCGCAAATCATTACAAATTTATTCGTTTGTATGATCCACTAATGCCATTTCTTTCTTCAACGGACGCCTCTGAAGCTTTTCGGGAAATAAACTTCAGGCAAATTGCTGCGGACGAGGACAGGCGCACAATGGAAGCCTATGCCCAGGATCTGGCAAATTTGAAATCTGACAAAGAGGCTCTCGAGAAAAATAAAGCATCTCTTTCCTCTATCCAAGCAAAGGTCGATAGCCAGGCAGACTTTTTGGCGGGAGAGGTTGAAAAAACAGAGGCCTACTTGACAACTTTGACCTCAAGACAGAATGAACTCCTGGCCCTAAAAGCTGGAGGGTTTTCGACCTCCGTTGGAGATACTCCGGCGACACTTGAGCCCTGCTCGGGTGCCCCGGGCTCAGCCAATTTCTGCGATCCAGGGTTTCGCCCGGCCTTTGCCGCTTTCTCATTTGGGGCACCACACCGAACCGGTATGAGTCAGTACGGAGCATATGGAAGGAGCAAATCGGGTCAATCTGCGGAGGCAATTTTATCTGCATACTACCAAGGAGGAGACCTTAGGAAAGATTATCCCTCACCGGCAACTATAAATGTTTCGGGTTATGGAAGCATTCCTTTTGAGGACAATTATCTTTTGGGGATTTATGAGGTGCCGGAGTCCTGGGGAAATTCGGGTGGATTTGAGGCCTTGAAAGCCCAGGCCGTTGCCGCCCGCTCATACGCTCTTTCGGTCACAAATGGTGGGTCGGGAACAATTTGTCCGACAGAGAGCTGTCAGGTTTATAAGCCGCAGCTAAAGTCCGGTAAATGGAGAGAGGCTGTACAAGCCACCCGAGGCTGGGTGATGATGAAAGGGGGAAGCCCTGCAACTACCTATTATGCCTCAACCTCCGGTGGATTTACTATTTCCCAATGGGGTTGGAGCGGAATAAAGGATACGTCGGGCGATTGGCCGGGGACGGCTTATGAAAAAGTTTCTGCCTCTCCATGGTTTTATAAGGGTTGGTATAAAAGTAGAGGTGGGTCTACTTGTGGCCGGTCTCATCCCTGGCTAAATAGCGAGGAGACGGCAGACATAATAAATGCCTGGCAAGTACTCTACCGGGGAGGGGGAGATGCATCAAGAGTTTCCCCAATAGATACTGCTTGTTGGGGAGGAAATCCGTATTCGAAGAGCGAGCTGGCTGGAATTGGAGGATATACAAGCGCGTCTTCCGTCTCGGTCATTTATTCAAATAGCGGTTCGACGCTGTCGGTTACATTTGGTACGAATAAAGGAAGTATTTCAGTGAGCGGTGAGGAGCTGAAACGCGCCTTTAACTTAAGAGCTCCTGGTTATATTGGCCTAAAAAGCACTCTTTTTAATATAGAAAAACTTTAAGTGCGGCTTAATCAATTTAAGCATTTTGATATATCCCGCTTTGGAGTTATAATCTGGCAAAATGGGCGATATTTTTGTAGGGGAAAAACATAAAGAAGAGGAGAAAGCTAAAGAGCCAAATATGACCCACGAGGTAAAAGACCCCGAGAAATTCCACACCAAAGTCGAAGAAGATATAAAAAAGGCTGAAAAACCGATTACCCGAGAACATATCCCAGGACATACCCATAACCCACTCTCCGCTTACGACTATTTCCCTGACAATATTGATTTCGAAACAAGAGAAAGAGAGGAAAAAATTGTTCTATTTTTAAGGCGTCACCCGATTACAAATTTAAAATGGATTCTAGTGACGGTCTTACTTCTTATTGCTCCGTTTTTTTTGGGAGCTTTTCCGCTTCTTGATTTTTTGCCGGGGAATTTTCGCTTTATCGCGGTTCTGGGATGGTACTTAGGTACAATGGCCTACATTTTAGAGAATTTTCTTTCCTGGTATTTTAATGTTTACATTGTGACGGATGAAAGGATCATCGATATAGACTTTAACAATTTGATATACAAGGAAGTGTCGGACGCAAACATTGATAGAATTCAGGATGTAACTTACAAGATGGGAGGGGTAGCAAGAACCTTTTTTAATTATGGAGACGTTGAAATTCAAACGGCGAGCGAGGTTCCGAACTTTGAGTTTGCCGCCGTTCCCCAACCCGACAGAGTGGCCAAAGTTCTACAAGACTTAAGAATTGAAGAGGAGCAGGAGAAATTAGAAGGAAGGGTCAGATGACGATTCCAATAATTGGAGTT
The DNA here is from genome assembly GCA_964396785.1 of uncultured Gammaproteobacteria bacterium. Taxonomy (GTDB): domain Bacteria; phylum Patescibacteriota; class Microgenomatia; order UBA8517; family UBA8517; genus RBG-16-42-24. The sequence continues at coordinate 40,854 of CAYNFU010000002.1, forward strand.
TCCGTTTTTCCAATAATAAAGATTTTTGTGGTTTTTGCCCTTGGGCTTTATATCGCATTCGCCCTCGTTGTGGTTAGACAAGTACAGCTTATGACCGATACACTCGAGGTTGGATTTGAAGGACCCCTAAGGTTTCTCGCTATAATGCACCTTCTTTTTGCCATTGCAGTTTTGATTTTTGCCCTTATCATACTCTAAAGACGTGCAACTAACGGTGTTAACCGCAAAAATTACCGGTAACCCGGGAGAATCGGGCTGGGCCCAAGTTCACGAGTTTAAGCCAGAAGATGAGGAGAAACTTAAAAAACGGGGCGAGCTATTCGCCGTCATTGCCACTCCCAATTCCCCAGGGGGAGTCGACAGTGTTATTGCAGGAAGAGAACTTCTAAGTCGTCTTCACGAAGAATATTTTGGCGAAACCCAAAAGCCGGCCTTTTATTCCCTTAAAGAGGCGGTTGAAAAAGTAATTTCTGAATTTTCTTCTTCTTGGGGAGGAGTTGAAATTGCCGCGGCAAGCTTTATGGGAGACGTCGTTTATTCTGCCGTCGGGGGAGGAGCCGAGGCCGCTGTTTTTCGAGAAGGGATGCTCGCCAAAATTTTAGTAAGTACCGAAAATAAGGAAGGTGGAGTAGTTTCTGCTTCGGGATATCCAAAAGAAGGAGATATTTTTCTCCTGGGAACAAAATTATTTTTTGAAACCTTACCCCACGGAGTCATTAAGGCGGCTCTTGAGGGAGGGGATCCAGGGGCGGCGAGAGACGCGATTGCCCCATTTATTCACTCGAGAGCTGATACAGGCACGGTAGGAGCGGTGGTCGCCAAATTTGAGAAAGGAGAAGTTCAAGTTCCTAAAATTGACACCGGGGAAGAAAGTACGCTACCCCAAGAGGAAGTCTCGGCTCCAATTGAGAAGGTGCAGGAACAAGCTTCCGCTGCCAGTTCTAGATTGAGAGCTGCCCCATTTTTTGATGGTATTTTACGTGGGATTACGAGGGTAGTAGGACGAAGTTTGCCTGAAAGAAGAATATTTGTAAAGTCCCCTCCGGCGGAGCTTGCCGAGGGAGGCAATAGGCGGCTTGCCATTTCTGTTGGAATTATCCTACTGGTTCTTTTAATTGTGAGTATCGGTTTTGGCATAAGGCAACAAATGTCAAAAGTTGCCAAAGAAAAATATGCGACACGTCTTGAACAAGCAAGCCACGACCTAAGCGAAGCCGAAAAACTCTATTCCTTGGACGCAGCTCGCGCCAGGGAGCTATTTGACTCAGCCAGAAATTTGGTGGCAGAGATAGAAGCCGAAGGGGTAAAAGACCCCCAAATTGAGGCTCTAAAAAGTGAAATTGACGAAAAAGAAGGGTTAATTCTAGGAATTTACAGGGTTACCCCTGAGCTTTTTATTGATCTTTCAATTCTTTCTTCCGGTCTTTCCGGAGACGACCTGGCGGGAAGCGAAGATAGGTTTTTTGTACTCGACAAGGGTGGAAGACGCGTCGTCGGGGTGGAGTTTGATACCAAAAAGACCGAAGTAGTAGCAGGGCCTGACCAGATATCCTCGGCGACATCACTCGCAAATTATGAGGACAGAGTTTTTGTAGTAGGCGACGGTGTAACCGAAGTAGGTGATACCGTCAAAAAAGTGATTGAAAAGGATTGGGAAGGTGATATCCTCGCCTATTCCTACGCCGGCAATATCTACATCCTTGAAAAAAGCGCCAAAACAATTTGGCGCTATCCCGGTACGACTGAGGGTTTTGGGGAAAGAACCAAATGGAATACAAATGAGATTGACTTAAACTTAAACGACGTAGTGGGAGTTACCGTCGACGGCTCCATCTGGGTACTTACAAATTCAGGAAGTGTTTATAGATTTTCTCTTGGGAACCAAGTTGCATTTTCGATTTCAGGGCTTGTTCCGGAATTAACAAGCGGTGCCGCAGTTTATTCAAATGAGACTCTTAAGTACGTCTACATTTTAGATAGAGTCGGAGGAAGAGTTATTGCAATTGATAAGTCTGGTGAATACAAATCCCAGTACTCGGACGAAATAATATCTCAAGCAACCGATTTAGCAGTTTCCGAAGCTGAAAAAATTATTGTAATACTCGCCGGAGACAAACTTTATTCAATAGAGGCAAAGCACTTGTAAAATTAATCGGGCTAAGACAGTCTTATTATCACTTCTTTGTATTGTGTGACCTTCTCACTTGAGGGAATGTAGAAACCCCTTTGACGCAGAGTAGGCTGTATAGGTTGGACGGGGACAGCCATTTGTTCTTCTATAATCTCTGGGTCTCCAGGTAGCCTCGTGTGCACACGCCAGTCGCCTTCCCGCTTGAACCAATCATTAATCTGTAATTGTTCGGCTTTCATAACCTTGCCTTTTGTGGAGGCGGAGGGAATTGAACCCTCGTCCGAAAAGTCAACTAAAAGACTTCTAC
>CAYNFU010000002.1:43391-46314 GCA_964396785.1 uncultured Gammaproteobacteria bacterium
GTGGAGGCGGAGGGAATTGAACCCTCGTCCGAAAAGTCAACTAAAAGACTTCTACAAGCTTAGGTTACCTTGTAATTTCTTCCAACCTTTAAAGTAACCCAAAAAAATTAGAATAAGATTTAAATTTCTTAAGTAGAACCCTTAAATCAGAGGGATTCTGCTGCATCTTGACAGGTTTATGCCTAAAGGCGCGGTCAAGAAGCGCCTCCTTCAGAACATTTGCCTTAAAACGTTTTTTAAGCGAAGGCAAAATTATGACTAGGTTTATTGACGCTAGTTTTTGATTATTGTTTTAAGACTACTAATCAAAGTCTGCTTGCCGTCTTTTAAAAGAGCTTCCCGTCGAAACCGGTCGCCCCCGTTATCTTAACTTAAATTCTTTTTCGAGCTCGCGCTCGATATCTTTTCGCTTAATCGCTTCTTTCTTTTCGAACTTGCGCTTGGGTTTAGCCAAGGCAAGAGTAACCTTGATTAAGCGGCCCTTATTATATAGGTTTATAGGCACCAAAGTCAATTTGAATTGCTTCATTTTGGTAGTTAATGAAAGGATTTCCTTTTTATGTAAAAGAAGCTTCCTGGACCTGGTTGAAGAATAATTTTGAGCCCCAATAACTGGAATATTTGCATTAATTAGAAATGCTTCGTCATTAACAATTCTTGCAACGGACTGGTTAATGTCTGCGTGTCCGGTCCTTATGGCCTTTGCCTCTCCTCCAGAAAGGGAGATGCCGGCCTCAACTCGGTCGCCCTCGAGTTTGTATTCATAATTTGCTCGTTTATTGGCAATTTTCATGGTCCAAGTATATTATATTAGCTTTCAATGGCAATTTTAGACCTTCTTTTCCCCAAATCCTGCCTTGGCTGCGGCAGAGGCGGTAGATATATATGTAATTATTGCATTGAGAAAGTGAAAGTCCCACTTTGGATATGCCCGGAATGCTTCAGACCCTCAACCTCCGGGAAGACCCATGCAAATTGTCTAAAGGGAGAAGGTCTTAATGGTCACATTTCACTATGGAATTATGAAGGGGTCATAAGAAGAGCAATTTTGACCCTCAAATATAAGCATGCTCGGGAAGTTGCCAAAGAGCTTTCTGGGTATGCAGCCCGTCAACTTCTAAAAAGAAAAACCATAATTAATAAACCCATTTTGGTTCCAATTCCTCTTTTTTGGCTCAGGAAAAACTGGAGAGGTTTTAATCAATCGGAAGAGATTGGGAAAGAGCTTGCAAAAAGTCTAGACTGGAGATTTGAACCTAATATCTTAGTTAGGAAACAGTTGAAAGTTCCCCAGACTGAACTTAAAAGGGAGGAAAGACTTTCAAATGTTCGGGGTGTTTTTTCCCTTAATCCCAAATTTTCATCCTCTTTAACTAAGAATTCATATATTCTTTTTGACGACGTCTGGACAACGGGCTCAACTCTCAAAGAAGCAGCGAGTGTACTAAAAAGAAACGGAGCCAAAAGTGTTCTGGCACTAACGCTTACGGGATGAATTTTTTAGTAGGTGCTCAACCGCCAAAATCTCCTTGTCAATATCACTCATGAAATCATAGTCTTTTGCCTCGTGAGCTCCTACCCAAGCGTAATCTATCAAGTCTTTCCCGAGCTTGACCTTACCTGACTTATACCAAGACCAGTAAGAAAGGGTAACAACAGGGAAGCCATCGGGTCTTACAAATACCAAATCAGTCAGGTAATGAGGAGTATCAATTTTTAAACCCACCTCTTCTTTGACTTCCTTTTTTAAAAGCCAGTCGATAATGTTGTACCAGGCATCGGCATTGGACTTTGGGAGGGACCCGTATTCGCTTTGAACCAGTTTTCCTCCTGGAACTGTCCATCTGCCGGGGAAAGCTTTCTCCTTAAGGGACCTTCTGGCAATTAAATATTTTCTTTGTCCTTTTGAGTCTTTCTTAACAATTATGGCAGTGGCAGTGACAAAATGGAGACGTGGGTCAAGCATTAGGCGGTGAGGGTGGGATTCGAACCCACGGTGACGATTGCTCGCCACGGAGGTTTTCAAGACCTCTGCACTAGTCCGACTATGCGACCTCACCCTGGCGGAGGGTGTGGGAGTCGAACCCACCGGCCGCTTTCGCGACCTCAGTTTAGCGAACTGATGCCTTAGCCGTTCGGCATACCCTCCAAACTAGCCTCCAATTATATCAGACTTTAGCTTTGGAACGAAACTCAACTTTAAGGTATAATAGTAAACAGTATGCCTGCCGAAGACGAAAAAGAAGGTACTTTAAAAGAAGAGGGTGAAAAAGCCCGTGGGGAGGTTCAACCCGTCGTAGTCAGACAAGAGCCAGAAAAAGATCTAGTTACTTGGGAAGCACCGGCAAGACCCTTTAAGAGGAGGGATAGGCAGTTTTATATAACCCTCTTTGCCATAGCCGGTATAGTTGCCTTAGTGCTTGGTTTGGTCGAGGGGGCAATGCCTGTCGTCCTCATTGTTTCCCTGGTCTTTCTTTTCTATGTAATGAATACGGTTGAACCCGGGCACGTTGAATATAAAATTACCAATAAGGGGATAAAGGTAGCGGGGAGAAAGACAGAGTGGAGTGTAATGACCAGATTTTGGTTTATGAAGAGATTCGATAGCGAACTCGTGATTTTTGAAACGCTAGTTTTACCTGGAAGGCTCGAGATTGTCCTCAAGGATGGGATCAAGGACGAAGTCAAAAAAGCTGTCTCCACGTACCTTGCCGAAGAGGAGGTACCCCCTTCAGCCCTCGACAAGGCGGCAAATTGGTTTGCCAGGAAATTGCCTGGAAATCAGTAATTTTGCGCCCGTAGCTTAACGGATAGAGTAGCGGCTTGCGGAGCCGTTGATCCCAGTTCGACTCTGGGTGGGCGCACCCAAGGTGGGTTCGCATAGTGGCCAATTGCACGAGTTTCGAAAACTCGAGGGAGAAAT
>CAYNFU010000002.1:46414-48535 GCA_964396785.1 uncultured Gammaproteobacteria bacterium
AGGTGGGTTCGCATAGTGGCCAATTGCACGAGTTTCGAAAACTCGAGGGAGAAATCCCTACACAGGTTCAAATCCTGTACCCACCGCCGACATGAATAAAGAACAATCTATATTAATCTCAGGGGCATGCCTTTTTAAAGAAAGTAGGGGCAAGATCTATTGGTTGGTTGTAAAAAATACCGACGAGGTTGGTTGGGAGATTCCCAAGGCTACAGTGAGAAAAGGAGAGTCATCCGTGAGGGCAATCTTAAGAGTTCTTGGGGAACTCGCAGGAATGAGCGTCAGGGTTTTAGAAGAGGTGGGGCGGACAAGCTCCTCAGCTTCTGCTAATGGAAGATCCATGTCCCAAAAATTCCTTTATTATCTTTTGATTTTTAAAACCTCAGCCGGTGAAATCTTGGGGTTTACCGATTTCGAATGGCTAGAACATGGGAAAGCAATTAAGAAGCTTTCTATCAAAAGAGAAAAAGGTATGTTGAAGGAGGCAAAAGTAGTTTTAAGAACGTGGGAAAAAATACACGGCAAAGCCCGCTAGTCAGAGAGTTTGCCGCAGGAGGCGTCGTTTTTAAAAAGGATAAAGGAAAAATTTTGTGGTTGGTGACAAAAGGAACTCCGGGTCCAAGCTTTCCAGACAATATTTGGAGATTACCCAAAGGTTGGCTGGACGATGAAGACGAGAAAACTCCTGGGCCACTCGCTAAAGGAAAACGTAAGGCTACCCAAGAAGAAATAGAAGAGGCCGCCTTAAGGGAGGTGAAAGAAGAAGGTGGAGTCGAGGCGAAAGTTATATTTAAGCTCGGTACCGAAAAATACTTCATTAATATAAAAGGCGAGAGAATACTAAAATTTGTAACCTTTTTCCTTATGGAGTGGGTGCGGGACTTACCCGAAGGATTCGGTTGGGAGACCCAAGAAGTCGCTTGGCTAGAATTTGAAGAGGCGGAAAGAAAACTCTCTTATAAAAGGGAAAAAGATATTCTTGCTAAGGCAAGTACAAGGCTTAATCAGGGAATTCAGGGAAATTTGGTATAATTTAGGCCTCGTGGTGGGGTGGCCGAGCGGTTCAAGGCGTACGATTGGAAATCGTATGTGCGAAAGCACGCGCAGGTTCGAATCCTGTCCCCACCGCCGACTGAATTTACAAACTCTCCTTTGAGAATTAGTATTTGGGTATGATAATCTTCCTATCCGTTCTCACATTTTTCCTCTTTTTCCTAAAAGGTATTGTTCTTCTTGACCCGGATTTTGGTTGGCACTTGAGGTTGGGAGAAATAATTACTTCCTCCGGAATTCCTGCGACAGACCCTCTTTCTTATACAATGCCTAGTTTCCCTTATATAGATATTCAGTGGCTTACCAACGTCTTTTTTAAGGTTTTCTATCCCCTAGTCGGCACGGGCGGTCTATCCCTTATCTATTCTTTGGTCGCCTTCTTAACTTTATTTTTAATATTCAAAAATAAAGGCAAAAAGCTTTTTTGGGAGGTTCCTTTCGTTTTTGCAGCCTCGATTTTATTTGGGTACTTCGGAGTTCGCCCCCAGGTTTCTTCCTGGCTTCTCTGGGCCATCTTTCTTGCGATAGTTTTAAATGAGGAAAGGTGGAAAAAGTGGCGCTACCTTCTTCCCGGACTAGTTGTCCTCTGGGTCAATCTGCACGGAAGTTTTGCCTTAAGTATCGTGACGCTTTTAATACTTACGGCGGTTAGACTCTGGCAAAGGAAACTAAAGTTGGACTTAATTTTAGTACTGATAATAAGCATTTTGGCGTCGTTTATAAACCCCTACGGAGTCAGAATTTGGCACGAAGTCTGGCTCCAGGTTTCAGACGCCTCTTTAAGATGGAAAATACTTGAATGGCAACCAGCCCTTTTCTCATTCAACCTGCCGTTTATTAGTTTTTTAGCCATAAGCCTCACCCTGGTTTGGATTAATAGGAAACGCTTTAGACTTGAAGAACTAGTTCTTTTTGCTTTCTTTCTTTTTCAAGGCTTGGGGAGTGTTCGCCACGTACCTTTATGGGTAATTCTCTCGCTTCCGATGACAATCGCCGCCTTTACCTATACTCTGGATAGGGTCAAAAAGATTCGATTTGCTAAGGAAAGATTTAGAAAGCTATATCGCT
>CAYNFU010000002.1:48635-67571 GCA_964396785.1 uncultured Gammaproteobacteria bacterium
GATAGGGTCAAAAAGATTCGATTTGCTAAGGAAAGATTTAGAAAGCTATATCGCTGGGCCCTTTATGGTTCACTAGTAATTGCGCTCTCCCAATTTATTTTGGGATTTAACGGAGCAAAGGTTTTAAGTGAGGGGGAGTTCTACCCGAGAGAGGCTACAGTATTTCTTGAAAAAAATCTTCCTTCCGGTCAAATCTTTTCAGAGTACGGCTGGGGAGGTTATTTGAGTTGGAAATTGCCCCAAAAGAAGGTTTTTATCGACGGAAGGATGCCGTCCTGGCGCTATAAAGAAAACCCTTCCGGGGAGAGCGGCTACATAATGAAAGAGTATGTTGATATGCTTTCCGACAAGGTAAGCTACAAAGAAGTTTTCGAAAAATACGGAGTAGAAGTTGTACTTTGGCCTCAAAAAAGAAAGGCAAGGTTTCTGGATGCCCTTTCCCAAAAAATAGAAGAATTGTTATTCAAAAAAGAGATTCCTTTTGATTTAACCATTGAGCTCGAAAAGGACGGCTGGAAGAGGGTCTATGAAGATAATACTTCACAAATTTTTGTTACGCCTAGATGATTTTGAGCTTTTGTAGGGAATGATTGGTATAATGGGCCCAAATGGCTGACCAAGTTGACGAGGTTAAACAAAAAACCGATATCGTTTCTTTAATAGGCGAATACGTCCAGCTTAAAAAGGCTGGCAGAAATTATAAAGCACTTTGTCCATTCCATGGCGAAAAAACTCCTTCCTTCATGGTTTCCCCCGAACTCCAAATTTATAAGTGCTTCGGATGTTCTGAGGTTGGGGACGCATTCACTTTCTTGGAAAAGTACGAGGGGATGGATTTTGGAGAGGCTTTAAGATTTTTGGCAGATCGAGCCGGAATTAAACTCGTTGCACTAAGGCCCGGCGAGCAGGGAGAAAAAGAAAGGCTCCTTGAGATAAATAACTTGGCGTCCAAATTCTATCACTATATCTTGGTTAGCCACCCAAAAGGAAAATTGGCCTACAATTATCTTACCCGCGAGAGGGGTCTTAAAGCCCAAACAATTGAAGCTTTTCAGATAGGATTTTCCCCGGATGTACCCGGTGTAATCAGAAAATTTCTGGTTGAGAAGAAGAAATTTGCAGACAGGGAGCTTGAAAGGGTCGGATTAAGCATTCCCGGGAGAGCGGGCTTGGATAGATTTAGGGGAAGAATAATTTTCCCTTTACAAGATCATAGAGGTAACATAGTTGGCTTTGCGGGACGAGTTATGCCTGGCACAAGGGAGGATCTAGCAAAATATATTAACTCTCCAGATACCCCCATATACCACAAAAGCAGGGTTCTTTATGGACTTTCTTTGGCAAAAGAGAGGATTAAAGAGAAAAAGACTGCAATAGTTGTAGAGGGGGAACTCGATATGATTTCTTCGTATCAGGCAGGGATTCAAAACACCGTTGCAATTAAAGGTTCAGCCCTTACCGAAGAACAAGTAAGACTTCTTGCTAGATTCTGCCAAAAAATGATACTGGCACTTGACGCAGATTTTGCGGGTGACACTGCGGCGAGACGTGGAATTGCTGTTGCTCAGACCCATGGGTTTGAGATTAAGGTAGCCAGACTTGGGGATTATAAGGACCCCGACGAAGCCGCTCAAAAGGCCATCGGGGAATATAAAAAAGCTCTTATTGGAGCAGTTGGGGTTTGGGATTTTCTGATTGAGTCGGTTTTTTCCCGCTTGGGAGGGGAAAGTGGCGAGGCAAAGCGTAAAGTAAGCCAGGAAATTACCCCAATTCTGGCGAGCATTCCCGACAAAATTGTTCAGGCCCACTATGTAGAGAAAGTAGCCAAAAAACTTTCAGTTCCCACAGACGCTGTTGAAGCCGAAATTGAAGCCCTTCTTGCCAGAAAAGAAAGTGACGAACCCAAAGTTCAAATTCCCAAGGCACCCGAGGTAAGAGGAATTCGAGAAATTACCGAAGAGAGGCTTCTCACCCTTTACTTTCAGAAGGACCCCAAGCTCCTTTTAGAAAAAGAGGTAATTTCATTAATAGAAACTTCCTTAGCCAAGAGAATTTTGGAGGAGCTCGGGGAGTATTTTGGAAAAAAATCTAAATTCGACCTTTCGGAATTTTCAAACAGACTTCCTAAGGAATTATCCGAAGGATTTGCTGCAATAATTTTAAGTGCCGATGAGATTCACTCAGACAAACCCGAAGTACTTGATAGGGAAATAAAAGCCGTAATCTTAAGACTCAAGCTACTTGAAAATAAAGATAAGAGAGAAAAGATGACCAGGGAGATAAAGGAGCTTGAAGGCAAAGGTGAGAAAAGAAAACTTAAGGAAGCTCAGTCAAAATATGATCGACTAAATGTAAAGCGCACGAGTCTTGAACAAGGGAAAGATAAAGGTATAATTCTACAGGAGACCTAAAATATGGAAAAGAAGGCGGTTGAGGTATTGGTTAAAAAGGGTCGTGAGCAAGGGTTTCTAACCCAGGAGGAGATATTGGAAGTATTTCCCGATGCCGAAAAAAGGGTGGATGAGCTCGATAATTTCTATGGAAAGCTAATTACCGAAAACATCGACGTATTTGAATCGGTTACACCGGATGAGACAGAAAGCGGAGAAAAAGAACAAGAAAAACTCGAGCGGGAAATCGAAATTCTTACAAAACTCGGCGGTGCAGAGTCCACTGACCCCGTCCGCCAATACTTAAGGGAAATTGGGCGTGTTCCACTCCTTTCTGCTGAGGATGAAGTCGAGCTTGCCAAAAGATACGAAAAAGTCGACAAAAGGGCCAAGGACAAACTCACCGAATCAAACTTAAGACTAGTTGTTTCTATTGCCAAGAAGTATATAGGACGAGGTCTTTCACTACTTGACCTTATACAGGAAGGAAACCAGGGCCTAATTCGAGCAGTTGAGAAGTATGACTGGCGAAAGGGATTTAAATTCTCAACCTACGCAACTTGGTGGATAAGGCAGGCAATAACGAGAGCCATTGCGGACCAAGCAAGAACAATACGAATTCCGGTCCACATGGTTGAGACCATTAATAAACTTTATAGAACTTCAAGAAAGCTTATGCAGGACCTTGGCCGAGAACCCACCCCTGAGGAAATTGGAGACCAGCTGGACTTGGACGCAGACCGCGTACGAGAAATATTTAAAATTGCTCAAGAGGTAACCTCTCTTGAGGCACCCGTTGGGGAAGACCAGGAAAGCATTTTGGGAGACTTTATACCTGACGAGCGGGAACTTTCTCCAATCGACCAGGCCTCAAAACAACTCTTAAAAGACCATCTGGACGAGGTCCTATCGACCCTCTCAGATAGGGAAGCCAGGGTATTAAAGCTTAGATTTGGACTAGAAGGAAATAAACAAATGACACTTGAAGAAGTAGGTAGAGTTTTTGGAGTAACAAGAGAAAGAATTAGACAAATTGAAGCAAAAGCATTAAGAAAATTAAAACATCCATCTCGCAGGAAAAAACTCCAGGATTATTTAGATTGATATACTCTTCTGGTATAATAGTGAAGCTAAATTATATTCCTCGGTAGCTCAGCGGTAGAGCGGTCCCCTGTTAAGGGAAAGGTCGCAGGTTCAAATCCTGCCCGAGGAGCCACGGTTTTTAGCTTCCCAACTGAACTTTATAGATATTCTTGATTAATTCAATTTAAGAGGTAGACTTATCCAAGTGATATGCCTAGAGAAGTCGACACAGAAGCCTTAGCTCGCAGGCGAACCTTTATTCCTTTAATACTAAATAGGGCAGCATTGGGCACAGCTGAATATGTTTTTGCTGTGATGGAATCTGTCGACAGTGAGCCAAATCATGTCGCTTATGTCCCTAGAAAAGATATTAGAGTTAGAGAGCAGCCGATTACGGGAGACGAATTTCATGCTACTTTAGAAGTAGATATTGTCGAGGACCACGGGCGTTATTATCTTGTGGAGACAGAAAGAGAAGGGGGTTCTAAGGTCAGATTTAAAGTTAATAAGGAACAAGGCAAAGTTGAGCCCTTTCGCCACAGAGCTATATTTGAAAGTTAATTCAACTTTAGAACCCGTTGATTAAGTGGGCCAGGTTTTCGACTGAGACAATCCACCTTCCCGTTCTAAAATCGTCCCATTTAGCGAGCAAATTTTTTAGCCTCGAAAAACTATATCAAACTATGCAACGCTAGGCAGGATTCGGACCATGTTTAGTGTTATAATACTCTCATGACTGAGGACACCTCTTTGGATGAGTCAAATGTTTTAGAAAAAACTGGAGCTACAGAAATCCAAGAAAGAAGGATGTCTTTACTTGAAAAGGTCAAGGAAGGATTGCGTTCGGATAAAAGGGTTTTCTTTGCTGGGGAAATTATTCACCGAAATTACGGCGCCGATTGGTTAGAGACGGTAGAGATAATAGTTTCCCCGGTTGAACCAATTTACGACCCCAACAAACTTAATGATTTTATGGATAGCTTAGCCCCTGATTTACCTAGGTCGGCAAGAGATGCTGCAAGACATTCCGATGAAAAATCAGACTTCCAACTCGGAAAACTTTATTTTGACGAAAGTTTAGGTTCAACTCGAAGAGAAATCAAAATTATTACGACGGCCATTGAACAAGAAGCATTGGTAAGGTCTGGTGTCCAGATAGGCGAGAGTCACGAAACAGAGGAGCAGAACCTTAACAGGAGAACTTGGGTTAGAGTCTATCCAGACACATCCTCGGCCCAGATTATGGCAGATTACGAAAAAGGTGTGGCAGAGGGTACGGTCGAACCCGATTCAAAATTTAGCTATATGCAACACTGGTTTTCGTCCGAACAGTTTAAAGCTATTAAAAGAGCTGGGGGGAGTGCGGGATTTAGAATTCCGAGACTGACAAAGGGTAACTAATTATAAGTGATAAAGTAACTCACCTTTTGTTTTAATGCTTCAGGATATTCTGCTTGCCCTAACCACCCAATTGTTCTAAAATCGTCCCACTTAGCGAGTAAACACCCTATAAATAGATTGTTTAGCAATGTTTTGGTATTATTCTCCAGATGTGTCGGGAACAATTGAGTGGAACAGAGGGTCAGGAACAAAGAACCTCTTTGCTCCAACAAATAAGAGAAGCCCTACTGGCTGACCCAAGAGTGTCTCTTGCGGAGGAAATTTTGCATTCCCCATATGGCCATTGGACGGAGGCCGTTGATATTATTGTTGCTCCAGTTAAACCAATATATGACGCAAATGAACTTAACGAGTTCATGGATAGCCTCGTTCCTGAAATGCCTTGGTCTGTCCGGGATGAGGCTAGAAAGTACGACGAAAAGTCTTCCATCCTACACTTCCTACTGGGAAGGCTACACTTTGATGAAACATTGGGTGCGACCAAAAGAGAAATCAAGGTAACCACGACGAGCCTAGAATCGGAAGCTTTAGAAAGGGCAGGTGTGCAGATAGGAGAAAGCCACGATATACAGGAAGAGTTACTTCAAAGGAGAATCAGGGTTAGGGTTTACCCAGACACAACTTCCGGCCAATTGGTTGCAGAATATGAGCGCGGAATCAAAGAAGGAACAATTGAATACAATTCAACTTTGGACTATATGAAATATTGGTTACGGCGGGGCAGCTTGAAATAATGCAAGGGGCAGGAAATAGACCTAGATTTGAGCTTCTGAAACTATTGAGAAGGAGAGAATAAATTTGTGACAAGTTTATAAATTTCTTCGTTTATCGTCTCGGGGCTACTACAATCTTCACCCATCCTGTGGTCCTAAAACAGTCCCACTTTGCGAGCCACGGTTTTTAGCCTTGTTCGAGCTTCTGATATAATTGCTTTGTGAATATCCCTCAAAATAGTGTTCTATTGGAGCTACACGTTCCAGATTTCAGGAAGGTTAAGGAATTTTATAGAAGACTTGGTTTTCGTGTAGTTTGGGAAAGAAAACCAGAAGAAAAGAAAGGTTACCTTGTTATTAAAAGAGATAATAATATATTGTGTTTCTGGCCTGGAAATAAATATGTTGAAAATCAGTCTTACTTCCAAAACTTTCCACCCAATACAAAACGAGGTTTCGGTGTTGAAATTGTGATAATGGTAGAGAATATTGAAAGTTTTTATAAAAATGCAGAGTCTTTTTGCAAAATAGTTGATAAACTACAAAAGCAACAGTGGGGATTAAAAGACTTTCGAATAGAAGATCCGTTCGGTTTTTACCTTCGATTTACAGAACCCCACAACATACTTGATGAGGGTAACGCAATAGCATAATAGGTTCTGACGTTGTCCATCAGGTGGAGAAAATAAAAATCGTTGGTAGGGAAACGGCCTTAGGCTGTTGGGGGCGGCGAGCTGTTATCGCCCCCCAGCTTTTTAAGTCTTTCTTTAAGCTCCGCAATTCTTAACTCTCTTCCTACCATAAGCTTATTCATTCTTTCCAATTCCTCATTCTGAGAAAGTAAATCTCTCTCCTTCTTTTCAAGTTCCATCTCCGCCATTTTTTTCTTTGTAATATCGACAGAATAAAAAAGTAGTACGGCTACTTTCCCGTCGGCACCTTTTATTGGAGAGATGATACCCTCACACCACTGGTGGGTGGAGCCTTCGGGAGTGTGCTCCATTATTACCCGTGAGGTTACCCCTTTTAGTCCGGCCTGAAATGCGGCCGTTACTTGTTTCTTATATTCATCTTTGACGGTACCCACCCAATCCCACTTAGCTATATCGTCTGTATCTTTAATGAAATGCTCTTGCCTGCCGCCTTTATTAATAAAAAGTAGATTTCCTTTATCGTCAAAAACCTTGATACAAATTGGGGTCGAGTCAATTATCGCTTGATAACGCTTAAGGCTGTCTTTTAGTTTCTCTTCTTCTGAAGAAAATATGGGAGCATCGTTTACCATAGCCTTCAAGATAATTATAACACCCATACGATAGGGTAATCTTGAGAAAAAATTGCACCTTATTATATAATTGATTTGTGAATAAAAAGTATTTATTAATTGGTTTAATCCTTTTATTCTTGGGCTTGGCCTTGGGTTACTATTTTGGCTATGATAATGGTTTTGAGAGAGCAGTTGGAGCTTTCAGATAATAAACTTCTGGGATTCTTCGAAAAGGAATATTAAAAGCCTTAAAATCCATGCGAGGTAGTTGAGTAAACCTCTATAGCCCTTCGTGGTATTATGAATTAATGGAAGGTAAAGAAGTAATTCATGAGAAAGCATCGCTTTTTGGAGAGGCAGTATTTGCGGCTGACGACGGCCTGATTACAACCTTTGCCGTTGTGGCGGGCTCGGCTGGCGCTTCTTTTTCTCCTTCGGTAGTTTTGATTTTGGGATTTGCCAACCTGCTTGCAGACGGATTTTCTATGGCAACTGGAAAGTATTTGGGGGTAAAAAGCGAACTCGATTATGAGAAGGCGGAAGAAAGAGTATTTAAAGCCCACGCCTCACCGGTAAGGAGTGGGTTAGTAACCTACGCAGCTTTCATTTCTTCAGGACTTTTACCACTGTTACCTTTTATTTTTGGTTGGGGAGAAATGTTTATCCAGTCGGCGGTGGTTGTTGCCATTTCTCTCTTTGCCATAGGGAGTTTTAGGAGTTTATTTACCAAGAAAAATTGGTTTAAGAGCGGATTTGAGATGTTTTTGATCGGAGGTCTTGCAGCGAGTATTGCATATCTTGTAGGCTATTTATTAGACAAGTTTATTATCTAGTGCCCGGGGGAGGTGATAGTAAATGCAAAGAAAAGATAAAAGTATGTTTTCCCAAGTATTAATAGCAGGCGGAGTGTTTGCTGTAATTTTGGCTGGAGTTGGCTATATGGGAGTAGACATTTGGCTAGCCTCGACCCAGTGGCTACTGGTTGCTGCGGTTCTCGCCCTTTTTGGGCTCTATCTAAAGTAAGACGCGGTAAAAATGCGTTAAATATGCGGAAAAAGAAATTTCAACCGTGCCCAATATGTGGAGAACCCATAGGAACTGTCGCGGGCTCCAAGGACGCAATGTGTGGAAATTGTGGCTACAAAGAACCTTGCTGCTAGAATTTGACAAACTTAAAAGAGCGTGTTAATCTTCGGCCAATGAGAAGAAACGTTGTTATAGGCTTAATAGCTCTAGCAATTATCGCAGGCATAATTTATTGGTACAGAAGAACCAGCCAGACTGAACTTCCCCCCTCTCCTCAGCCAACTTTTGAAGAAACCTTCGAAGATAAATTCAATATCCAAGTTCCAGACGACGTCGATAAAGCCCAATTGAGAGACGTTTCTGGCGGAGACGCCAGCGGCCTTGCAACAAGAATCTATGAAGGAGGAGCCTTTAGCCACGCAGTTTTGGCAGACCTTCTTGATCCTGCTTCCGGATATTTTTATGAGGGCTGGCTCGTTCGCGGGAAAGAGGGGGATGAGAATTTCAGCTATATTTCAACAGGTAGACTGATCCTTGCCAAAGGAGGCTACATGTTAGAGCTTGAATCATCGAAAGATTATTCCGAATATTCGGGCGTAGTTGTTACACTTGAGATGGTGAACGACGGGAAGCCCGAAAAACACGTACTTGAAGGCTCCTTTTAGTCAAGCTATTCTAGGGTAATGAAGAAAAGCCTGCTAGCTTTCACCCTCATTACCATTGCTTTAATTTCCCCCAAAGATTCATATGCAAGCTTACTGGTTATTGATAGGGAAGGGGATGTAATCTGGAAAGTACTTGCGAGCGAATCTTCACTGGGGGTTCCCAAGTCCTCTGAAATAATAATTAAAAGTGTAGCCGGAAGTCCACCAGCTGGAAGTTCTTTAGTATCGCTTTTAAAGGAAGGAGACAAATTTACCTTAAGTGTCAAAAGTGGTAGTGAGGAAAAAAGTTTAGATGTAACGAGCGTTGGAGGGGAAATTGTCGAGATCGAGGAAAGGCCTCAGGTTAGGAAGGTCAAAATTGGGGTTCTTTCAAGTAGGTTTTTGATTGAAGAGGAAGGCACAATCGCTTTAACCGACTATCCAATTAAAATTGACCCGGCAAGAGCCGAGCTTTCGGTGGTTACGGCAACCGGAAGTCGAATTTTGCCTTTTTTACCAAAGGAGGCGCTTGAGGTTGCGGTTCGTGCAAAGACTATAACCTCTTTAAAGGAGGGAAGTACAATGGAGCTCTCAGAAGGAGGAAGAGGAGATTTGGCCTACGAAATTCCTGGGGAGAAAACTATTAACATAGTCAACCTCTTCAAGTTTCAGGTACCGGTTACTGCCTCCATTTCTGCCATCACAGGCGAGGTTTTATTCGTAGACCAACCCGTCTGGCTTAGAGTTTTTGGCTTTTTGTTTTCCTAAAAATAAATGGGAGATTTTCTTAATATTACTCTTTTGGCTTTTTTGGGAAGTGTTGCCGGCCTTATCGGGGGAGCGGTCCTTTTATTTAAAGAAGGCTGGAGTCGAAAGCTTTCAAACCTGGCCTTGCCGCTAGCAACAGGTGTTCTTCTTGCAGTTTCTTTTTTAGACCTTCTGCCTGAGGCCGTAGAGGAAGTGGGTACGGGAGCTTTCAGTATTGTTTTAGGAGTTTTTATTCTCCTTTTTTTAATAGAGCGTTTTCTTTTTCACCTCCATCACCATAGCGCTCAGGATGAGGTAGAGCCAAAAACGACAATTCCACTCGTTATTTTTGGAGATACAATTCACAATTTTCTTGACGGAGTTGCCATTGCTGCGGCATTTATGGTTAGCCCCCCTTTAGGTCTTACGGTTGCTCTTGCGACTTTCCTGCACGAAACGCCACACGAAATTGCAGACTTTGGGATACTTCTTTCGGCGGGATTTAAACCCTCAAAAGCCTTCTTAACCAATTTTTACTCTGCACTGGCCACTTTTCCGGGAGCCTTTCTTACCTACTTTTTCTCGCAAAAGATAGAGGGATCTATTGGAGTGCTTTTGTCTGTCGCGGCAGGTTTATTTCTATATGTAGCCTCAACAGACTTTTTGCCAGAAACCAAGATGGAGTCGGAAAAATCATCGATAAAAAATGTTTCCTTCTTGATACTGGGAGTGATTTTAGTCATTTTAATTGGTGTTCTCCTTCCACATTCCGAATAAGTTACAATTAAAAATATGTTGGTGAACTATCCCATTGCTTTTGCTTCTGGTGTCATTTCATTTTTTGCACCCTGTGTCTTACCTCTTCTTCCTGCATATATTGGATACGTAACAGGTGTTTCGCTAAACGAACTATCCCAAAAGGGGTATTCACCCTATTTTAAAAAGATTCTTGTTACGAGCCTATTTTATATCCTGGGCTTTTCCATTATTTTTGTACTTCTAGGAACTGCCGCGGGGAGTGTCGGGATATTGCTTAGAAGATACGATATATGGTTAACAAGAATCGGGGGACTGATAATACTAATTTTGGGACTCGAGTTTGCCGGTATACTAAAAATTCCGGTTCTAGCTTATGAGAAGCGTATTAATCTTCCTTCCTGGAGTGAAAAGCTCGGTTATTTTAGGGCATTTTTTGTGGGAGTAGTTTTTGCGGCTGCTTGGACACCCTGTGTCGGAGCAGTACTGGGTTCAATACTGACCTTGGCGGCGGTTTCTGGGACAGCTTTAAAGGGAGCAAGTCTCCTTTTTGTATACTCTCTCGGAATTTCAGTTCCATTCCTTTTAGTGTCTTTAACACTCGCCTCTGCGCCGAAATATTTAGGATTTATTTCGGCAAGAATAGGGGTAATTTCTAGAGTTTCGGGTATAATTTTGGCTCTACTTGGCCTCGCGCTTTTGACGAATACTTACAAATATTTTAACGCTTGGATATTTAATATAGCTTTTAAACTGGGTTACCAGATAAAGTAATTGGTATAATTAATTAAATGAATAAAACTTGGATTGTTGTAATTTTGGCGGTACTCCTTCTTGGTGGAGGTTTTTTTATTTTACGAGGGAAATCTGACTCGTCATATCCTGCGAGGGTTGATGAGTTTAGCGAACCCAAAAATCCCGACGGCGTAGTCAACGAAGAAGTCGAAGGGTCAAATTATAGACTTTTTAATAAATCCGAATATGAGACGGCCGTATCTAGCGGAAAAGTTGTGATGCTCTATTTTACCGCCAATTGGTGCCCGATTTGTCGTGAGCAGGAACCAGTTAATATGGAGGCCCTCTCAGAGCTTGAAGAAGACCCTAAAATTGTCGCTTTCAGAGTTCATATCTTAGACGATGAGACCACTAAAGAAACTGAAGCCTTGGCGGATGAATTTGCGGTAAGATATCAACACACGACGGTCATCTTAAATTCAGACGGGGAAGTGTCCGAAACTGCCACAGGGCCGATATCGAAGGAAGAACTTAAAAATAAACTTCTTGCGGCCAAATAATTATTAAGGTATAGTAGTTTCACCATGCAGGGAAAAGGTCTTTGGTTAGGGGTTGGGGCAGGAGTTTTAGCTCTTCTTGCCGCAGGCTACTTCTTGTTTTTCAATAAAGAAAAACCCCAGGGTACATCGAGTAGTTTAACTTCGCCCTCTACATCCTCTCCGATCCCGACAGAGGGTACTCCTGTTGAGGGTGAAGAGTCAGAAGTTCGCGAAATCACAATTGAGGCGGAAGAATATTCCTACTCGACCGAGGGAATTTCCGTCAAAAAAGGAGAGAAGGTTAAACTGACCATGGTTAATAACGGCCGCATGTCGCACGATTTTGTAGTAGATGATACCGATATTGCAACATCCCTTGTGGGGCCGGGAAAATCTGTATCTGTCGAATTTACAATTGACGAGGCTGGTTCCTACACATTCTTTTGCAGCGTGGGGAACCATAGAGCTCTAGGTATGGAAGGAACTCTGGAGGTGACCGAATAAATGACAGTCACAGTTTTTTCTACCACAACTTGTCCATATTGCAAAATGCTCAAGGACTACTTGAGCGAGAAAGCAATACCTTTCACTGAAAAACTCGTCGACCAAGACGACGCAGCCAGGGACGAGATGACTAAAGATTCGGGAGGATTTTTGGGTGTTCCATTCACCGTTATTGCCCAGGACGATGGGTCGAAGGAAACAATCGTTGGTTTTGACAAGGGAAAGCTTAATCAAGTATTGGGTATCGCGGGATGATTTTTGTCAACTTCAAGACGTACGACCAAGGTTCAGGAGAGAATGCCTTAAAATTAATTACTATTCTTGAGGCAGCCTCGGAAGCATTCTCAATTGCCGTAATCCCAGTTGTCCAAGCTGGAGACGTCAAAGAAGCAAGGGCTAATTCAAAATTGGAAATTTGGACTCAGCACATTGACCCAGTCGAATTTGGGGCTCATACGGGTTTTATTCTTCCCGAGGCAGTTTTTGAAGACGGGGCTAAAGGGACATTTTTAAATCATTCGGAGCATAAATTTGCCGAATTTAGCAGTCTTGAGGCCGCAGTGAGGCGGGCCAAAGAGGTTGGTCTCAAGACCTTAATTTTTGCAGGGGGTATAGATGAGCTAGAGAAGGTTTCAGCGCTCTCCCCGGACTTCCTTGCATACGAACCGCCGGAGTTGGTCGGAAGCACTACAACTTCCGTTTCTTCCGCCCACCCAGATATAATTGCCAAGGCTTACGAAATTGCCAAAAGACACGACTTACCCTTAATAGTCGGGGCGGGAGTTCACTCGAGAAAGGACGTAGAAAAAAGTATAGAGCTGGGAGCTGTAGGAGTGGCCGTTGCAACAGATATAGTTAAGGCCCAAAACCCAAAAGCCGAGCTGGAAGATTTACTCGCTGGTTTTAAGAAATGAAAGTTTATATAGGAGCGGACCACAGGGGATATGAGCTCAAAGAGAAGGTTGCCAGATGGCTACTGGCGTGGGGACATGAATTTATGGATATGGGGGCGGATCACTTTGACCCTGACGATGACTACACGGTAATTAGTGAGAAGGTAGCTTCTTTAGTTGCCGATAATAAAGGTTCGCTTGGAATATTACTTTGTGGGAGCGGAGTTGGAGTTGACGCTGTTGCCAATAAAATTGACGGAGTAAGGGCCTCAGTTGGAAAATCCAAAGATCAGGTTTCCGCGGGAAGGAATGACGACGATATGAATGTTCTGGTTCTGGCTGCGGATTATACTAATGAAAACGAGGCCAAAGAAATACTTAAAGCGTTTCTTGAAACCAAATTTTCCGGCAAAGCACGATTTATTAAGAGGCTAAACGATATTAAAAAGATCGAAGCAAATAACTGACTCGCCTCTGTTACAATTAAATAATGCTCATCCCCAGAATTGACACCCAGGAACTTTTTGGCAAAAGAGCTTTGGTAAGACTCGATCTAGATGTGGGAAGCGAGGACTTTAGAATCCTTGCTGCAAGACCGACCATTGATTACCTAATCTCAAGCGACGCGAAATTAATACTAATTGGCCATATGGGTCGCCCTAAAGGGAAGCACGTAAGCTCCCTTTCACTTAGTAATGTGGCCCAGAGGCTGCGGAAACTTCTTCAGCACGAACTAGAATTCATCCACGAAGTTTCAGGATTTGTAGTCAAAGAGAGGGTAGACAAGCTCGCCGACGGACAAATATTACTTCTTGAAAATTTGAGATTTGACGTTCAAGAAGAGGGAAATGGAGATGTATTTGCGAGGAACTTAGCTACCTTAGGAGACATATATGTGAATGAGGCTTTTGCAGTTAGCCATAGAGCGCACGCCTCAATAGTTGGAATACCCAAGTACTTGCCGCACGTTGCCGGGATGAGATTTTTCCTGGAGGTAGAACATTTAAGAAAAGTTATCGAAAATCCGGTTCGGCCCGTGGTGGTTATTATTTCGGGCCTGAAGGAGGACAAGCTAAATTATATTGAGGATTTTAAAAAATTCGCTGATAAAATTTTGGTTGCGGGAAAACTTCCTGATTTCGTAGCCGACGAGAAGAAAGATGCCGACCCAAAAGTCCTTTATGCAAGATTAAATCCAGACAAAGAAGATATTACAGTTAACTCAATTGAGGCTTTTGAGAGAGAAATTGCGACCGCAAAAACCATTGTTCTTACCGGTCCAATTGGCAAATTTGAGGATCCGGGACATAAATTAGGAACCGAAAGGGTATTCACGGCGGTTGCCAGGACAAACGCTTTTAAAGTTGCAGGAGGAGGAGAAACCCACAAAGCTATAACCACCTTTGGCCTTGCAAAATACTTCAATTGGATGTCTGTCGGTGGAGGAGCATCCTTGGAATTTTTGGCAAAAGGAACTTTACCCGGCATTGAGGCCCTGATACACTAGGATTGCCTGCTATGCTCAAAGTCGGGATAAATGGTTTTGGAAGAATAGGAAGAATTGCCTTTAGAATTGGAATTCTAAAGCATTTGGGTGAGATTGAATTTGCCGCCATAAATACTTCAGGGAGTATGGATACTTCAGGCTGGGCCCACCTCGTTAATCACGACACAATGTATCGCACGTTTGCCAAGGAGGTTAAAAGCGAAGAAGTAAAAAAATCATCCGAAGCAACTGACGATGATCCCTTAATTGGAAATCTTCTCTATGAAGGAAGGAAAACCCCGCTCCTTGCACAGAAAGACCCTACCAAAATCCCTTGGGGAGTATACGGGGTCGAGGTGGTAATTGAGTCCACTGGAAAATTCATAACCGAGGAAGACGCCAAAAAACACGCAGTAGGGGGTGCCAAAAGAGTAGTAATTTCAGCGCCAGCCAAGGGGGAAAATGTGGGAACTTATGTCTTGGGCGTGAATGAATTTAAGGGTAATGCCGAAGTTTTATCTAATGCTTCCTGCACTACAAATTGCATTGCTCCGGTTGCAGCAGTAATGCATGCTGAATTTGGTATAGAAAAAGCCATGATGACGACAATCCACGGATACACCGACGATCAAAACCTTCAAGATAATTCCCACAAAGACCTGCGTCGTGCTCGTGCTGCTGCGGAGAATATAATCCCGACGGGAACAGGAGCTGCAATTGCAACGACCGAAACGATTCCAGAGCTTAAAGGTCTTTTTGACGGAATGGCCTTGAGGGTCCCCGTTGCCACGGGTTCGATTACCGATTTTACCCTGCTTCTAAAGAAGAAAGTAACGGTTGAGGAGGTAAATAACGCCTTCGTTAATGCGAGTCAAAACCCAATTTACAAGGGAATCTTGGCAGTATCGAGTGACCCCTTGGTATCTTCTGATATCATCGGCCGCGATGAGTCGGCAATAGTTGATCTACCATTAACCCAAGTAGTCGATGGAAACCTAGTCAAAGTCTTTGCCTGGTACGACAACGAATGGGGATATGCAAATAGACTTATCGAGCAGGTAATTAGGGTAGGAAGAGTAGGAGGTAGCGAATCCGCTCCCTCTGATCCCATCACCCTTTCTTTTAGAAACCCTCAATGAATGACGACCACCTTTTTGATTACTCGAAGATTACCGATACTATCTTTATAGGGAGCGACCTTTGTAAGGGGAATGTCTGTCCGATTCACTCCGAGCAGTTTAGGAAATTGGGGGTTAAAGCTGAATTAAACCTTACGGCAGAACATAAAGAGACTCCGCCGGATGAAATAGATCTTTATACTTGGATGCCGGTAGTCGATCATACACCTCCAACTCCTGACCAATTTGACATAGGAACCTCGATGATTGACCAGGTCGTAACTAAAGGGAAAACTATTTATATCCATTGCAAGGCAGGTCACGGCAGATCTCCCACCATGGTTGCGGCTTACCTTATCCGCTTTAAAGGAATGGGAGTGGAGGAAGCAATTTCCTTTATTTCATCACAAAGACCTGGGGTTCATTTGGATGACGCCCAGAGGCAAGCCCTGGAAGAATATAGCAAGAAATGGTTGAAGTAATCCCGGCAATTTTGACCGCAAGCCCCATCGAGGCAAAAGAACTCATATTGAAGCTCGAGGGAGTGGGAAGTCGAGTTCAAATAGATATTGTGGACGGGGTATTTGCAGAGGGGAGGACCATAGACCCATCGGCTCTCTCCGACCTTGATACAACCTTGAAGCTCGATTTTCATTTGATGACCAAGGAACCCGTTGATTGGGTAGAAAGGGCGGTTCGCGGGGGGGCAGACAGGATAATTGGACAGATTGAAGCTATGACTAGCCAGAGAGATTTTGTCGGGAAGGTTCAAGAAGCGGGAGTATCTGTTGGTTTGGCGGTGGATATCGATACACCCATTTCCCAAATTGAGCCCGAGATATTAACTTCTCTTGACGTGGTTCTTGTAATGAGCGTCAAAGCCGGCCGCGGTGGCCAGGAGTTTAAAGTGAGCGCCCTTAAAAAGGTAAAAGAGCTTGCCGAAATAAGAAAAAGTGACGAAACCCCTTTTAGGATATGTGTTGATGGGGGGGAGACTTACTCAATCATTGACGATACCCATTTTGCGGGGGCAGATGAGATTGCAATCGGCAGGAGGCTTTTTGAAGGAGACGTAGCCGAAAATATTAAGAAATTTGAAGAGGCGGCAGATAAGCTAGACCCAATTAAATGAGGAAAATAAAACAAATATCATATTTTGGTTTTGCAGATGCGGCTCAAAATGACCCCCTATATAAGGAGGCTTACGAGGTTTCCAAATACTTAACCGGTAAAGGCTATGTTTGTATAAACGGTGGGGGTCCGGGGACGATGCGGGCGGTCTCTGAGGGGGCAAAAGCGGCAGGAGGCTACGCCATAGGGGTAACTTTCTACCCCAAAGATATTACAAATTTTGAAGGGCGCGACCCCGGAAATCCACTCGACGAGGAAATTCGGACCAAAAATTATCTTGAGCGGACCCTAAAACTTTTGGAGCTGGGGGACGCCTATGTAATTTTTAGGGGAGGGACGGGAACAATTTCTGAATTCGGAATGGCCTGGGGCTTGGCGAGACTTTACTTTGGCCACCATAAACCCCTTATTCTATATGGAGAATTTTGGAACGAAATAATTAGAGAGTTTGAGAGGAATATGAGAATAAGACCGGAGGACCTTAAAGTTTATAAAGTGGCAAATTCTCCTGATGAGGCCTTTAAAGCCTTGCAAGTTTTTGAAGGGGCCCTTGCGGCACAGGATAACGTGCACCAAGAGGAGAAAGCATTTCAGCTATGACGATAGAAGAATTACAAAAGAAAGCAAACGAGATTAGGAAGGACATCATAAAGATGCTCCTTGCCGCAGGGAGCGGCCATTCTGCAGGACCTCTGGGAATGGCGGATGTCTTTACTGCTCTTTATTTTGAAATATTAAATATTGATCCCAAAAAACCCGATTGGCCGGAGAGGGATAGACTTATTCTTTCAAATGGCCATATTGCACCGGTTCTTTATGCAACCATGGCTCAGCGTGGCTTTTTCCCGATATCAAAACTCAAAACTTTAAGAAAGTTGGGTTCAGGCCTCCAGGGGCATCCAGAAAGAACAAAACTAGTCGGAATTGAAACGACTTCAGGGCCTCTTGGATCTGGTCTTGCCCAAGCTGCAGGATATGCATATGCAGCCAGAATGGACGGGGCCAGGTTTCGAGTTTATGCTCTTACGTCCGACGCCGAACATCAAGAAGGGAACCATTGGGAGGCTGTGGCATTTGCGGGAAAATACAACCTTTCGAACCTAACGGCGATAGTTGATAGAAATAACATCCAGATTTCCGGACACACAGAAGATGTTATGCCTTTAGAGCCTTTGGAAGATAAATATAAAGCCTTTAACTGGCATGTAATTGGAATTGACGGCCACAATATCGAGGAAATTATCGACGCTACAAATCAGGCCAGAGCGGTTTATGAAAAACCAACAGTAATTATTGCCCATACAATTCCCGGTAAGGGGGTAGATTTTATGGAGTACGACTTTAAATGGCACGGGGCAGTACCTGGGGCGACCGATATACCTGGCGAGCCGCCGAAAGCCGAGCAGGCAAAAATCGCCTTAGCCCAGTTAAGAACTTTGGGGGGAAAGATCAAGTCTGAACACGAATAATGATAGCCAAAACAGCCAAGTTAAATCCAAAGATTTTTGAAAAAGATATTGAGATGGTTGCAACTCGCCAAGGATATGGAGAGGGATTGGTTCTCGCAGGGGAAAAAGATGAGAAGGTGGTTGTTCTTTCAGCAGACCTTAAAGAGAGTACCCGCTCAATTCTTTTTGAGGAGCAGTTTCCTAATCGTTATATAGAAGTTGGTGTTGCCGAACAAGCTCTAGCCACACTTGCCGCGGGAATGGCCAATTACGGTAAAATCCCCTTTATTTCAAGCTATGCCGCTTTTTCTCCAGGTAGAAATTGGGAACAGATTAGAACTACGATTGCCTTGAATGACGTTCCCGTAAAAATAGCAGGGGCGCATGCGGGACTTACAGTAGGCCCAGACGGAGCAACCCATCAGATGCTTGAAGATATTTCGATAATGCGGGTAATGCCGAACATGATAGTTATCAACCCTTGTGATTCGATTGAAGCCAAAAAAGCAACAATGGAGGCAGCCAAGAACGGAAAGCCTACTTATTTACGCTTTGCTAGAGAGAAAACCCCGGTTTTTACCACAGAAGATACCCCCTTTAAGATAGGCCGTGCAGAGACCTTTTGGGAGTCCAAAGACCCACAGGTCGCAATTATTGCTTGCGGCCCCTTGCTTTATGAGGCCCTTTTGGCTGCACACGATCTTGAGAAAAAGGGGATAGAGAACCTTGTCATAAACTGTCACACAGTCAAACCCTTGGATGACCAGGCGATAATTCGTGCAGCAAAGACGACCGGGGCGTTGGTGACGGTTGAGGAGAACCAAATAACTGGAGGTTTAGGGGGTGCTGTTTCCGAGGTTTTGGCCAGAAATTATCCGACCCCTATGGAGTTTATCGGAATGCCAGATTCTTTCGGTGAATCAGGAAAACCTGATGAACTTCTTGAAAAATATGGTATGAAGGCTGCTAATATAATAAAGAAAGTAAAAGAAGTCTTACTAAGAAAAAGTGAATGAGGACATGAAAGAGAATAAACCTGATATACGTAGTACCGC
>CAYNFU010000003.1:0-51070 GCA_964396785.1 uncultured Gammaproteobacteria bacterium
ATGGAACGGTACGGTCCTTGGTGACCGTCATAACCATGGCAGATTTTTTCTTAGTTACTTCTGCTGGCATATTAATAATTATCGCACAAAAAACCGGAAGACTATCCTTCCGGAGAATAAATGGAAAAATTTACCACCTAAAATGACTGAATGCACGGTTGGCCTCAGCTACTCTCTCCATATCCTGGCGTTTTTTAACCGCCGCTCCCTCCCCGTTTGAGGCAGCCATAATCTCTGCCGCAAGCTTCTCGCCAAACGTATGAAATTCCGAATTGGAACGGTCCTGTGCGGCTTTGATTAGCCACCTAATCCCTAGGGACTCTCGTCTAGGACCGCGGACACTCATTGGTACCTGGTAAGCCGCACCCCCAACTCTTCTGGGACGCACTTCCATTGTGGGCTTAATATTCTCAAGGGCTGAATTAAAAACTTTGAGTGCGTCGTCTTCCGCTTTTTCCTTAATCAGCTCAAATGCCCTATAGACCTCCTTCTCGGCAACACTCTTTTTACCATCCCTCATTATCCTATTTACAAGCTTTGTCACTACCTTATTCCCATAAATAGGGTCCAAGGGAATTTTTCTTTCTCTTACTGGGCCTTTTCTTCCCATATATTAAGCGGGTGTCTCCGTAGGCGTAGGTTCGGCTGCTACTGGAGCTGCCGCTTTTTGTGCCATGGGAGTACCCCCTCCTTTCTTTGCGCCATATCTGCTTCTTCCGGCTTTCCTTCCCACAACTCCCGTCGTATCGTATTTGCCCCGTACAACCTGATATTTGACCCCGGCTAGGTCTTTGACCCTTCCACTGCGAACTAATACTATCGAATGCTCAGCGAGCTCGTGTCCCTCACCGGGAATATATGCCGTTATTTCCTGTTTATTGGAAAGCCTTACCCTCGCCACTTTTCGGAGTGCCGAATTTGGCTTTCTGGGAGTCATTGTTCGCACAGCCAAGACTACCCCCCTCTTAAATGGGGAGGCTACTTCTCCAAACTTTCTGTCTTTTGCAGAAAACCAGCGCCTTAGAGCCGCTGTTTTGGTCTTCTTGACTATCCTTTTTCTGCCGTGCCTAACTAGTTGAGAAATTGTTGGCATAAATTGCTATTCTATAATGAACCTGCCTTTAGCGGCAACCCTTCACTCTTGGCAACTTCTTCTTTTACCACCACTTCCTGTCCGGACATTATAAGAGCCGCCCTCTCGGGAGTAACGGGGATGAGGCGCCCGATAATAACATTTTCTTTGAGTCCCAAAAGCCTGTCTTCCCGCCCCAATAGAGCCGATTCGGTCAATACGTCAGTTGTCTGCTCGAATGACGCTGCCGATAGCCAGGACTCCGTGTAGAGGGCGCGTCGGGTAATTCCAAGTACTACCTGTTGAGCACTCGCCGGCTCTCCCCCGGCTGCCAGAACTTTTTCATTTTCCTCCTCAAAGGTAGCCTTTTCGACTATTTCTCCAGGGAGAAGATGCGTATCTCCCGGGGTAACGATCCTAACTTCGTCACTCATTTTCCTGACAATCACCTCAAAGTGCTTGTCATTTATGGGAATTCCTTGGGACTCATAAACCTTTTGTATTTCATGCACGAGATACTCTTGGGATTCCCTAAGCCCCCTTATCGAAAGAATTTCTTTGATATCAAGTGCCCCCGCAGCAAGCTGGGTTCCTGCGTCAATTAGCTGCTTATCAGAAACCGCCAGTTTTACGGTCTTTGGGATAAGATAGTTTCTTTCCTCAATCGGCTTCATCTCGGTATTTGTGACCGTCACCTTCCAACCTTCTTCTGTCTCGGCTACCCTCACCTTACCCGGGATTTCGGAAAGAGGAGAAAGGGCTTTGGGAGTTCTTGCTTCAAAAAGCTCCTCCACTCGGGGAAGTCCCTGGGTAACGTCGAGCCCAACAATTCCACCAGAGTGCTTGGTCTTTAAGGTAAGCTGAGTTCCTGGCTCTCCAATTGATTGAGCCGCAATTACCCCAACCGGGGTTCCCAATTCCACATATTTTTTATTGGATAGGTCTAGTCCATAACATTTGGAACAAAGTCCGTATCTTGACGTACAGGTAAGGGGAGAGCGAACAATAACTTCAGTAATCCCTGCAGCTTCTATTTCAGAAGCTTTCTCCTCGGAAATTACTTCACCTTTAGGAACTATAACCTTGCCTCGTGGTGTGGTTATATCATCAAGCCCTACCCTGCCTATAATTCTTGAGCTAAAAACGCTGGGTCGGATACTCTTTTTGATGGCAAAACCCTCGCTGGTTCCGCAATCGTCAATCCTAATTATCATATCGTGGGCAACGTCAACTAACCTACGGGTAAGATATCCCGCGTCTGCTGTTTTTAATGCTGTGTCGGTTAGACCCTTTCGGGATCCCCTTGAGGATGTAACATATTCGAATACCGATAGCCCCTCCCTAAAGTTAGACTTAACCGGAAGCTCAACGATTTTCCCTAAAGGGTCAACAATTAGACCACGAATTGCCGCAAGCTGTTTCAATTGATCACGCGAGACTCGTCCAGCTTTCGCCTCAATTACGACCTTAATAGGATTATCATCATCCATCGCCTCCCAGGTTTTGTCTGCCAACTCCTCTGTAGCTTCTATCCAAACCTCGGTAGAAAGGCGTTTTCTTTCCTCTACCGTAATTAGCCCATTAGTAAAGTTCTTTTCAATCTCTGCTACACGACCTTCCGCCTCCTTCAAAAGTTCATTTTTTTGGGGTAAAACCTCGGCGTCGAAAATTCCGAAAGATAGACCCGAGACGGTGCCTCCCATAAATCCGAGCGTCTTTATTGCGTCGACCATTTCAACTACCCTCGCTTTCTCCAGGGAATCATAGGCTTCGGTAAAGAGTTTCTTAATAACTCCAGAGTTAACGGGTTCATTCACATAAGGGAATGTCTCCGGTAAAACCTCGTTAAAAAGAACACGTCCTACGGTTGTCTCTATAATTTTTCCGTCAAGCCTTAAAGAAATTTTCTGCCTAAGCTCGAGTTTGCCCGCCTGAAATGCCATTATCGCCTCGTTTACGTCGCCAAAAATAGTCTCGGAGGCGGGAATCCTTTTGTCTTCGCTAGTAAAATAATAAACCCCTAGTGCCATCTCTTTTGAGGAAGGCGTAGAAATTGGCGATCCGTCGGCGGGTCTTAGTAAGTTATTCTCAGGCATCATTAAGTTTTTTGCTTCTTCTATTGCTTTATTGGAAAGAGGCACATGAACAGCCATTTGGTCTCCGTCAAAGTCGGCACCAAAACCTGAACAAACTGCGGGGTGAATCCTTATGGCGCTACCCTCAATCAAAACCGGATAAAATGCTTGAATTGAGAGCTTGTGCAAGGTGGGAGCCCTATTTAGAAGTACCGGGTGGTTTTTGGTAATTTCCTCCAAAATGTCAAAAACCTCTGGCGGCTTTTTGTCGAGCATGTTTTTGGCACTTTTAACATTGGGGGCAATTCCTCGAGATATCATCTCCCTTAGTACAAAAGGCTTAAACATTTCAAGTGCCATATCTTTGGGAAGTCCGCATTGGGAAAGCTTAAGCTCGGGCCCTACAATAATTACGCTTCTTCCCGAATAATCGACCCTCTTACCCAAAAGATTTTGTCTGAATCTTCCTTGCTTTCCGCGAAGCATGTCAGAAAGACTTCTTAATACCTGCTTTCCACGGCCCCTCCTTGTAGCCTTTCTTTGTGAAGCGTCAATTAGTGAGTCGACCGCCTCCTGAAGCATTCTCTTTTCGTTTCTTAGAATAATCTCTGGTGCACCAAGGGCAATTAGGTGTTTAAGACGATTATTTCTATTGATTACTCTCCTATAAAGGTCGTTAAGGTCGCTTGTAGCAAAGCGGCCACCTGATAGCTGAACCATGGGTCTTAGGTCAGGAGGAAGAACCGGCAAGACCTTAAGTATCATCCAAGAAGGATGAATTCCCGTCCTTCTTAATCCGTCAATAATTTTTAGTCTTTTGGCAAGCTTAATGTACTTTGTAGTTGCTCCTTTAACGTCTTCTATTTCGGTTCTAAGAGCGGCTGCCATCTCCTCGATATTTACTTTCTCGACCGCGGAAAGAACTGCTTCAGCTCCCATTTTTGCGACCATAAAACTCGCCGCCCCGTGGCTTGCAAGTTCGTCGTACTCCTCCTCTGACAAAACGGACATTGGGCGAAGATTTTTGACAAGGGACATAAGGTTGTCAAAAAGTTGGCCTGTTTTTTCTAGAGTTCCTTTCTCCTCCTCGGTAACCGCTGCTTCTTTTTTTCTCGCGTCAAGGTCGATCTCAGAAATGGCCAAAGACGCCTGTTCCTTATCTTTAACCTTCCCTTTAATCTTTTCTTTGGCATCTTCCGCCTCGGAAGAGAGTACCTCTTTTTTTGCCTTGAAGGATTCTATAATTTCTTTTTCCCTACCTTCCCTAACTTTCTTAAGGGCAACCATTGCACCTTCCTTTTCTTTATCGTTGACCTCTGTAACCAGATATCTTGCAAAATAAATAACTTGCTCAATTGCCCTTGGGGGGACATTAAGGACCAAAGAGATTTTCGAAGGGGCCCCTTTGAAAAACCAAACATGAACAACCGGAGTGGCAAGAGTTATGTGGCCCATTCTTTCGCGTCTTACCCTTGATTGGGTAACCTCTACCCCACACTTGTCACAAATTACCCCTTTATACCTTATCCTTTTATATTTCCCACAATAACACTCCCAGTCCTTAGTGGGCCCAAATATTCGCTCGTCAAAAAGTCCGTCTTTTTCGGGTTTTAAGGTTCTATAATTTATTGTCTCGGGTTTTGTAATCTCTCCCCTTGACCACCTTCTGACTTCCTCAGGAGAGGCTAGCTTGATTACCAAACTTTTAAAGTCAACTAGGTTTCTGAGGTCCGATAGTTGTTCCATTATACTTTTCCCTCCTCAATTTCCATTGGTCCCCCCGGAGCGGTTAGCTCCTCGGTTGCAACTACCTCAGCCCCGGCTGCTTGGGCTAGTTCCTCGGCCTGACTTCCCACTTCCTCTTCTTCTTTAGCGGCAACAGCGCCTTTTGCATCCAACGAAAGTCCCAGTGAATTTAATTCTCTAACTAGTACCTTAAACGACTCGGGAACCGTGGCTTCAGGTATATCTACCCCCTTAACAATCGCCTCAAATGCCCGGGCGCGACCTAGAATGTCGTCGGACTTTATAGTAAGCATCTCCTGAAGTACGTATGCTGCGCGGTGAGCTTCGAGTCCCCAAACCTCCATCTCACCCAAGCGCTGCCCTCCCATTTGGGCTTTTCCACCAAGTGGCTGTTGGGTTACCAAAGAATATGGCCCGGTTGAGCGGGCGTGAGTTTTATCCTCGACCATATGATGAAGTTTCATTATGTAGCTAATCCCTATGACGGTATCTTCCTTAAATGGTTCACCGCTTCTGCCGTCAAAAAGTCTTGCCTTACCCGAAACGGGGAGACCAACATCTTTAAGTTCCTTAGTAATTAATTCCTCACCTATTTTGTCAAAAACCGGGAGCGATGCCTTTTCACCCTTTTTGGAAAGAGCCCAGCCAAGATGGCACTCAAGAAGTTGCCCGAGGTTCATTCTAGCAAGGACCGAAAGTGGTGAGATTACGATATCAATCACCGTTCCGTCTGCCAAATACGGCATGTCGGCAACGGGCATAATTTTTGAAATTACTCCCTTGTTTCCGTGGCGTCCCGCAACCTTATCACCCACGGTAATTTTTCTCATTTGGGCAGCCTTGACAATTACTTTTCTTATTACCCCCGGGCCCAGTTCGTCTCCCTTTTCGCGGTCTAAGATACTAACATCAACCACAATCCCCCGCTCTCCGTGCGGGACGCGAAGAGAGGTGTCTCGAACCTCCCGCGCCTTCTCTCCGAATATTGCCCTTAAAAGTCTCTCCTCCGAGGTTAGCTCCGTCTCTCCTTTTGGAGCAATTTTTCCAACCAAAATATCATTAGGGCCAACTTCCGCCCCAATAACCACAATCCCATCCTCCGCCAAGTTGGCAAGTTCAGCCTCTGAAACGTTGGGGATGTCCCGGGTTAACTCTTCGGGTCCCAGTTTGGTATCAACCACCTCAGCCTCGTATTCTTCAATATGAATTGACGTTAATAAGTCTGCCTTAACTAACCTATCGGATACCAAAATCGCATCTTCAAAACCATATCCGTCAAGAGAGGTATAAGCGATAACCAAATTTTTCCCCAGGGCAAGCTCTCCCGAATCAACCGCCGGCCCGTCTGCCAAAAGATCTCCTTCCTTAACCTTATCTCCCGGAGCGACTCTCACTTTTTGGTTGTAACATGTCGAGTGCGAAGTCCTTCTAAATTTTGTTAAAGAATAAACCTCCCGCCTGCCACCGTCTGTTACTTCAACGTCTTCCAAATTCGACCCTTCGGCTTTCTTATCAAGTTTTACTACTATTTTTTCGGAATCCGCATATTCGACGCGCCCAGGGTGGAGAGCCCTTATCATTCTTCCCATTCCCTTGGCAATTTCTTCTTCCATTCCGGTTCCAACGTAAGGAGTTTCGGGTGAAACTAGCGGAACCGCCTGGCACTGCATGTTAGACCCCATGAGAGCCCTATTTCCTTCGTCGTGGGCCAGGAAAGGAATGAGGGATGCGGAGGCCCCAACCACCTGTCTTGGAGTAACGTCAATAAGATCGATAAGCTCTTTGGGTCCTTCAATAAAGCTTCCTTTGTATCTTAGGGGGACTCTTGCGTCAATTACCTCTCCCCGGCTGTCAATTCCAATCCCCGAATGAGTAACGTAATAATCTTCTTCATCGTCAGCCGTTATATAGATAACCTCGTCAGTTACTTTAACTTTTGTCTTTCTGCCGAATTTTACCTTTTCAACCTTTCTATACGGGGCTTCTAAAAAGCCGAATTCATTTAT
This sequence comes from uncultured Gammaproteobacteria bacterium, assembly GCA_964396785.1. GTDB lineage: Bacteria > Patescibacteriota > Microgenomatia > UBA8517 > UBA8517 > RBG-16-42-24. Next base: position 6,900 of record CAYNFU010000003.1, read on the forward strand.
CCTCGCGTAAAGCGCAAGATGGGTAACGAGTCCTATATTTGGTCCTTCGGGAGATTTTACCGGATCGATTCGGCCGTATTGTGAAGAATTGACGTCTCTTATCGAGAAGCTTGCCCTCTCGCGATTTATACCTCCCTGACCAAGTACGGAAACCTTCCTCAAGTTTTCAATTTCAGACAAGGGATTTGTATCGTCTAGTATGGTGGAAAGTTGGTTTGATCGGAAGAATTCATTGAGGGACGCAATTAGGGGGCGGGCATTAATTAAACTAGCCGGGAGGGGCTTATCATTGGGAGAAATTAGACTCATTTTCTCCTTGACGCTTCGCTCAAGTCTAAGTAGCCCCACCCGAAAAGCATTTGTGGCGACGAGCTCTCCGACACGCCTTAAGCGTCTATTTCCCAGATGATCAATGTCATCCACCCTGCCCTTCCCGTTTTGCAGGTTAATAAGGTAAGTTAGTGCTCCGATTATGTCTTGGCGAGTAAGAATCCAAGTCGCTTTTTCATTTGGAAGGGTTAAACTCAAGCGCTTATTTATCTTGAATCGGCCGACTTTTCCCAAGCTATAGCGTCGGGGATCAAAAAATAGTCCATTTGCCAAGGCGTCGGCATTGTCAAGTACAACCGGCTCCCCAGGTCTCATTTTTCGGTAAACCTCAAGAAGTGCCTCTTCTCGACTTTTTGACGGGTCTTTTTCCAGAGTTTTACCTATATATTTGTGGATTGCATCGGTATCAATGCTTGCGAATGCTTCCGTTATTTCAGCGTCAGTAGTTAAGCCTAAAATTCTAAGAAGAACCGTTGCGGTTACTTTTCTACGTCTGTCGATCCTGGCTGCAATTACGTCGTTTCTTCCAACCTCAAATTCCAGCCAAGTCCCGTGCAAGGGGCGTACCTCAGCTTTATAGAGCATCCTGCCTGAGGACGGTTCAAGTTCTCCCGAGAAATAAACGCCGGGGGAGCGGACTATCTGATTAATTACGGCTCTTTCAATGCCGTTTATGATAAAGGTTCCCCGAGAAGTCATTTGAGGAATGTCTCCCAAAAAAACTTCCTGAGAAACTTCTTTGCCGGTTCTTTTGTTAATAAGATTCGCATTAATTTTAAGGGGAGATGAGTATGTCAAACCTTTTTCTTGAGAAGAGCGGGGGGAACTCCCTGGGAGTCCAAGGCTGGGGTCTTTGAGAACGAGTTGCCAATTCTTACCCGTAAAGTCTTCAATCGGAGAAATTTCAATAAGTTCTTCGGAGATGCCCTGAGTCAAAAACCATTGCCACGATTCTCTTTGGATGAGCGATAAATCAAGCTCTGGTAAATTTTTTTCTGGTTTTCCAAAATTTCGGCGGTTTAGTGTTTTTGCGACCATCGGTTTTTATGGAATTTTCAACACAAAATCCCCGCTAAAGGATGCGGGATGAGCGTAACCTAAGTACGCCTAGAGAGGATTATATCCAAATAGTTGGCCTTGTCAATAGTTCAATTATAAGCGGGCTCAAACATAAGAAGAAACATATTCCAGTAAATTGTCTAGCCTTAAACCAAATCCTCTATCTCCCAAGTCCAATCTTTTGGCAACCGCCATGACTAGGGGAAATTCTGTCGGATCCTTAGCCTCCAAAAGGGCCTGTTTTACCATTGCCATCATGAGCAGTCCCCCTTTTTCATAACCAACTCTTAAATCCCTATGAAAATTTAAAATATCCTCAACGTAAGAGACTTCACGGTCTGACTTGGGACCTTCTAATCCCCACCTATCACTTCGCCAGCGGTCCCATGGAAGACTCAAAACTCTCTTTGCAGCAACTCCCATATCTCCAACAACAAATATTCTTCCTGGGTAGGCATCTATAAGCTCAGGAATAGGTGCAATCGTAATGTAATTTTTGTGTTCTAGATTCTCATTTACTCCTAGACTTAACCCAAAACTTGCATAACCAACGTTTACCTCCATGGGAATTCCCTGTTTTTGGGTTAAATGCGCAAGGACAACCAGGGCCTGGGCTGTTGCTACTGCAACGTCAATTCTTCTTGCCTCGGGCAAAAATCCTTCTTTTTGCAAAACAAGTCCTACTCCTCCTACAGTATCTCCTGTCGCAGCACAATCTTCCTCGTCAATTGTAAGGCTTTGGTCACTTGCAAGACCCAAGGCAACTCTTGTTTTCTCAGACGGTCTCTCCGCTATTGGCCTAAAAACCTCGTATAAACTCTTTTGATAAGTAGCAAGATCTTCGGGGCTAAATTCACCTTTGTCTCCTATTTCAGAAATGGCAATTGCCTGCCTATTAGTTGCACCGCCAAAAATATTCACCTCTACTCGTCCTTCGGGAGATGCTAATGATAAAAGGGGATTGGGGGCAGGAGATAAATCACCCAAAAGAAGTTTCCTTGCTTCGGTGTAACCCGTAACCCTCCGTTGCGGTGAAAAATAGTCGAAAAAATCCGCAGGCTCCATATAAGTACCGTTAAGCCCATTTAGGGCCTCCCCCCAGAGAACAAATGCCTCACCCATCCTATTTTTTTCATCTACTTTAAGTCCAAGACTTACTTTCTTACCAGGCTTTGCAATTCGCAATTCTATCTCTGGAAAGTATGTATCTAGACGACTAGTTATTTCTGCTGGGGTAATGCGTCTTCGGGGAATTTCAAACTCGGTCGGAAAACTCGTAGATCCTCCCTCTATTGTCATATAAATTTCTAATTCTGGGGTACTTTAGAAGAAATACTTGGCCTTGTCAACTATTTTCCTAAATAAATCCTTACATTTTCGTTGTGCTCGGAAAGGGTTTCTGCGTAGTGTATCCCTCCCTCGGCATCATGGAGATAATAGAGATACTCGCTTTCCTCTGGATTAGCCGCTGCCATGAGGGATGAGATACCGGGACTCGCAATTGGGGCAGGTGGAAGACCCCGAAATCTATAGGTATTAAATGCTGAATTTATTGAAAGATCGTTCTTTGTGAGTATCGGCCACCAATTGCATCCCTCCCCGGCTCGGCAACTACTGCTTGCCACTGCATATTGGACGGTTGCATCAGCCTGAAGTCCCATATCAATATCTAATCTATTTATGAGTATTCCGGCTACAACCGGGCGCTCGTCGTCGGTTCTTGTTTCCCTTTCAATAATCGAGGCCAAAATTACAATCCCTTCAAGAGTAAACTCGGACGCTTCCATCTCTTTCTCAAGTTCTTTCATTTTTAAATCAAAAGTCGATCGCATTCGAGAAACAACAGTTTTGGCAGTTGCCGTTCTTGGAAAAAGGTAGGTATCGGGGAAAAGATAACCCTCAAAGTCTTCGGATTCCGAAAGAAATTCTGCCCTAAAAGCCTCGGCCTGGGCTTGACTAATTTCTAAGGCTTTAATGAACCTCTCAATTTGCTCCTCGCGCCTCAAGCCTTCGGGAATTGTAACCCAAAGCTCAGCCGGAGGTTTTGTGAGGGTATCGACAACAGTAACTAATGAGTAGCTTGGTGAAATTCTAAATTGTCCAGATTGAATATTTGCCGCTTTTCCAGAGACTTGGACATATATCTTAAAAGCCAGGGGATCTTTTATTAACCCTTCATCAAATAGCCCTTCACCAATTTGACTTGCGCTTCTACCCCTCACAACCAGAAAGTCAATTTGCCTGGTGTCCTGAGACACATTCTGGGAGTTTTTATTCCACCAGAATAGTCCAAATAGGGCTAACACCAAAAAAAGAACAAGCGGGACAAAAGGAATTAGAAGCTTCTTCATTTAAGCTTAAACTTCTTCGAGGAGTGCGCGTCTATATTTTTTTGTTTTGGGGTCGTAAATAAAAATACGCCCGCAAACACAGGTTAATTTATCTATATCGTCTCTCCTTTTCTCCTTTTTTGCTTCAGTTAAAGGCCTCCCACATCCGACGCACCTGCCTTGAAAAAGGAGCCAGGCCTGAATTGGTGCAATAACGTTTTTAAGCATTACTATCTAAATAGGATTGTAACATAACTGCTGCTGCGAAAGCATCTTCAAGTTCCTTCCTCTTTTTTCGGCTAATTCCCGCTTCAATAGCTTTATCTTGAGCTTCCTTGGTCGAAAGGGTTTCGTCCCAGAAAACCACCCCAACTCCTGAGGCTTCTGACACTTTGTCTCCAAATTCCCGTGCGAGCTTCTCTGATTCACCTTCAGAAATTCCCAAAACTACGCAACCTACCTCCTCCTTTTTAATAATCTCTCTAAGTGTCTCCATTAATATTCCTTTACTTTTGTATCTAACCACGGAGTAAGGCTCGGCAACTATCCCCACGGCTAAAGCGAGTCCTACTTTTGCCTCTCCCCAATCGACTCCTAGAATTGTCATATTAGTTAACGGGTATTATTTTTGCCCTTACCACCAAGCGTTTTGGCTTAAGAGGGTGCCCGGGTGGGACACAAGTAATAAGAGAGATATATGAATTTGAAGAATCTTGTGTGAGAACATCGAGTTCGTCGGGTAGCACTTCAAATAAGTCAGTTACTTGATAATCATATCTTACTCCGTCGTAACTTACCTCTACCCTGTCTCCTTTTTTGAGCGTGGGGAGTGTAGAAAAAATAGCCAAGTAATCTTTGGGGTTATAAAAAATGGGAAGGATTGAGTGACCAAAAATAACCGTATTTCCAATTTTACCAGGAAGGGCGGTGCCGGGGTATTGAATTAAGCTTTTAGCTAAATCCTCGCCGCCAATTGCAACGGTAGCATTTTCTATTCCCAATTTTGGAATTGAGATTGTATAGTAAGAAACCTTCGAGAGGACAAAATCCTCTTTGTTAGCTCCATCGGGAAACCAATTACTGGCCAGAGTTAAGTCGTACTCGGAGGAAAGATCCGGAAGTCTCTCGGACTCCGGAAGCGGAGAAATAAGTTTGGGATATTTTTCCCTGGCGTTTAATTCATAAGAGGCTAATGGGTAGAGAGTATATGAAACAATTGCCATCCCCAAAAATCCCGATAATCCGGCCAAAATCCTAAAGATCGTATTTTTGCCCATGGGAGTAATTTTACTCGGCAGCAATTTCAACTTCAATATTACGGCTCAGGCGCGGGAGTGTCTTGAGTCTCCCAGGCAAGCTTGGGCTAATTTTAATTTCTGCTCTCGCAAAACCGGTAATACTTGTTAGATAATCCTCGGCCAGTGCCGGGTATTTCCCACTGATTGCTTTGGCAATCTCGTCCGGTTTTACCTCCGGTAAAAGATTTGCCCGAAAAAGAACTTCTACCCTTGCCCCTTCGTCGCTACTTTCTAAAAATTCAAAGTCGCTCTCAATCTGCCCTTCTCTTAAAACATAGCCTCCCGGAACTTTGTCCTTTAGAGTTTCCATGGCAAGGTCGGTGAGTTGTCCTTCAGAAACAGAAAGTCCGGAAACGTCTATGGTTAAATTAAGTTTTAGGGTTTCGGCCTCATCCCCCACTTTATTCCCGAAAATCTTTTCGGTTACTTCACTCACGGCCGATTCAGCTATAAATGTTTCATTTTCCCCAGTTTTTGCTCCTAACTCGTCTTTAGCTTTAGTTAAAAGCTCATCAAGGAGTTCTTCTTCAAGGACCGTCTGGTCTTCTTCTGAGACGGCTGCTATTTGACGGCTTGCTCCCCCTGTAAAGTCGGACGTTGAAATTGCGTCGACGTCGCTTCTTGGGTAATTTCCCACGTCAAATACTTCGTCTTTGGCTAAGTTATACTCTGCCCCAATGTCACCCGCTGAAACTTCGACCGTTGCCTCTCCGGGACTTGAGGGAGAAATTGCGGCAGAAACCGAAACGGCAGCGTCTGTTACAAATTTTAATTCCGAATTAGAAGATAATATAGTTCCCGCTGGAAGGTTAATGGCCGAAGCCGTTCCGTTTTGAATCTTTACACTCCCTTTTGCCTTTTCTCCGACCGTTTTAGTTCCAGTAGTCCCTTTTGTTCTTTCTCCAGAGGTCGTAGTTGATAGTACTTTGCCGGGAATTATACCCTCAGAAAAATTTAAGGAGGTTGCGGAGGAATCGACCCTTACTTCTGTTCTTTCCTCAAGTTTTTGAGGAGAAACATAAATAGTAACCGTCGCTTTTGGTAAAAACCACCAGGCAACTATCCCCAGAATAAAAATTATTACTATTGAGACTGCTCCGAAAATAAGAATTCTTTTTCCCGGAAAGGAAACACTGGGCTTTGGCCAAGAGGGCTTAAAATTTTTAAGAAAAGAGAGTGAAATGGGTGGAAGTTTTATGCGGGAAAAAACTCCCGTAATTTTGGATTTAGGGGAAGGTGCTTCCATACTTTGGGTAAGGGGTTTTGCGATAACTTCTTTTCTTAATTCGGCTGTAGGGGAGGCTTGGGGAGTTAACCCAACCTTGGGGATTGTAGTCACGTCTTTACCCAGAACAAAACCCAGCTCTTCCGGGTTCACATTCTCCTCGGGGGGGACGACGTTCTCTTCTTCCAACTCCTCCTTTTCGATACCTCCCACCACTTTCGCTATTCCCACTCCCGTAACATTTGCAATCTCGGAAGCTCCCGCAAGGGAAACTGCAAGTACCTTTCTTTCAGGGGTAATTATCTCGACCTTGGGTGAATGCAAAAACTTTATTTTTTCAAAACTCTCCCAAGAAACATTGAGCAGTGCTTGTTTTACTTCCTCGAGTTCTCCCTCTTTTCCGTCATAGAGAATAATTCTTGATGGAAACGCCTCCCGACTGGCAAATCTGGCCAAGCCCTCTGCAACGTCGTCAACTACCGAGACACTTCTCGCGATTTGTGAAGAGCCCACTAAATTCCCCAGCCTAAAAAGTGCAATCTCGAGTGTTTCTTTCCCCACTCCCAAGACGCAAGCATTTAGAGGTACCCCTTCCTGGGCTTTAATAAGGTGCGAAATAGCCTCAGGCAGAACCACAAAACCAACGGGTTTGAGGGATAAATCAGAGCAAATTTTCTTTATGCGGGTCAGGTATTCGTCCTTTATCTGCCCTTCTGTCACCCATGAAGAATTAACCCCGAATACTGTCTTTTGCGGCTCTCCCATATCTTCTGGAAGGTTTTGAATAGCCGCGGAAAGGGCCGCGTCAGCCGCATTTAGGAGTTCTCCCTCAACTTCCCAGGCAACGGTTGGGCTAATGGAGACTACCTCAGCCTTCTCCCCTTCGATATTCCAAACGCCGGCCTGTACCCAACCGGGTTCAATTATTAAAGACCAATAATATTCTTTGTCCTTTTCTTTATCAGAGCCCGGCAGAAAACTTTTGAGGTCCATAGATTTTATTCGGCCGTCGCATAAATTCTAACGACGCCCGAGCCTAACTTTTCTTGCTTTAATATTCTAACACTTCCGATCTCGGCCGTGTGGCCAACGTGAGGCCCGCCACAAATCTCTTTAGAAAAGTCCCCAATTGAATAGACTTTTACACTTCCCCCATACCTTTCGCCAAAAAAGTGTAGTGCGCCATCACTCACGGCTTCGTCCAAAGACTTTTCCTCAAATTCCACTTTCAGATCCTTTTTTATTTGCTCATTGACCAAACCCTCAACCTTCTTAATTTCCTCCTCGGTTAATTTCTGTGGGTGAGAAAAATCAAAGCGTAGCCTCTCAGCAGTAATATTCGAACCTTTTTGGCTGACGTGCTCGCCCAACACCCTCCTCAGTGCAGAATGTAAAAGGTGGGTTGCGGTATGGAGCTTTATAACCTTATCCGAAGTATCGGCCAACCCTCCTTTAAACATGCCGCCTGAAAGTTCTCGGGAAAGATCTTGGTGTTTTTTAAGCTTCCCCTCAAAAGAAAGTTTCTCTTTTTGGGTGAGAATCCTTCCTGCGTCAGCCAAAAGCTCACTAGTAGTCTCAATGGGTATTCCGTACGACTGATAAAGGTCAAAAGGGTCAGTCTCGGGATTAGCATTAATAATCTGCCTACCTCTTTCCAAAACTTTTTCAAACTTATCAACTTCCTGACCAATAACTTCCGTTATTTCGGATTTTGTACTTATGACTTTAATCACGTCTTTAGCCACTTCAACTAAAGACGCCTCTTTTGAAAGTGTTTGAATTTTTTGAGCCGATTTTCTTACTAAACGCCTTAAAACGTACCCATGAAGTTTATTGCTTGGATAGACCCCTTCTGACGCAATTTCAGTGGCTGCTCTTAAGTGGTCGGCGATCACCCTAAAACTTGTTTCATTCCCGCTGTATTTGACTTTCGTTTTTGCCTCAAGGGTTCTAATAATCGGCTCATAAAAATCAGTTAAAAAAATGTCGGGCTTATTAATAATAGCCGCGGCAATCCTCTCTAGTCCTCCTCCAAAATCCACATTCTTTTGTGGAAGTTCAGTGAGTGTCCCATCTTCATTTTTTTGGTATTGAATAAACACGGAATTTCCTATTTCAATAAATCTTCCGCAATCACAATTGGGGTGGCACTTTTCACCGTATTTCGGGTCGTGCGGGGTTCCAAAGTCATAAAACACTTCAGAATCTGGTCCTCCTATTTCCCCGTGTGGCATTTTATCCGGTGGTCCCGAACGGCTCCACCAATTTTTGTCGACTCCGTATGCAAAAATTCGCTCCTCGGGAATCCCCAAATCCTTCCACCTATTAAACGATTCCTCATCCTTTGGAACCTCTTTTGTACCTTCAAAAACTGAGACCCAGAGTTTGTCTTTGGAAAACCCTAACTCTTTAGTAAAAAATTCCAGACACCACTCAAGCTGCTCTTTCTTGAAATAGTCGCCCAGGCTCCAATTTCCGAGCATTTCGAAATATGTCAGGTGGCGGTTGTCGCCAACCTCATCTATATCTACTGTACGAAAGCTCGGCTGGCTATCGACGAGTCTTTTGCCTTTGGGGTGGGATTCTCCTTTTAAGTAGGGGACGAGGGGCTGCATTCCGGCTGAGGTAAAAAGTGTTGTGGGGTCGCTCTCTAAAACCAAGGGGGCAGGATCAATTCTTGCATGCCCCTTACCTTCAAAAAATTTGAGATATTTTTCGCGAATTTCATCCGAGCTCATGGCTAGATTATATCCTTCTACAATGGTTAGAATCCAGCCGAGTTTTGATTGTCTCAATATTGGGTGATAATATACCCAAACTACGGAAAATAACACACGATTGAGATTTGAGATGTTTAGAGAAGAGTCGCCAAGGCGGTTTCTCGAACTCTTAACCGATATCTCAAGGATGACTTTAAATGGCGACGGTAATATACAACCACCAGATCATGAGGCGGATAAGGGAGGTGTTCTTGGTTTGATAGTTGTAGGTTCATGTACTGAATTAAGATCCAAACCAAAAGATCTAGATGTTGTAGCAGTAGTTTCGCGTAGAGTTAACCCATCGGTTGAAAGGTATGTTGAAGAACTTTCAATGCGTTTTGATTTAGAGTATTCAAGAATGGTAGGTCAAATTAGACTTGGTGTATTTGATAGAGGCCGAGGATTCATAACAAGTAACCCCGTCACTGGTCACCAGTTTGTAATAGATGAATTAAAGAGAACTCCGGGTAGAATGATTTTCGCCTTTAACAGAAAGGGTGCTTTTGAGATTCGCCAGAGTATTGAAGAACTATTGGCGGGGTAAATTATACCTGTCTTGAGTTTCAATCTTCCTAATCTTTTAAATTTTAGGCGGCTCCGAGGAAGAACCATGTGTCTGGAGATTTTTATTCTTTTTTAGAAGTTCCAAAACGCTCGTTATTTTATCCGGTCGAATAAGTCCCCCTCCCAAAATCGCATCCTCCAAAATACTATTTAGCCTTTTAATTGATTTTCTTAAGTCAACTATTACCAAAAATACTTGAATGCCAACGATAACCAAAAGAATAGTTAAGGAAATTACTACGACGATTAAAAGGGTTTGAACTCCGTCCATGTTAATTAAAGTTCAGGCTTTATCTTACGATGAACTGTGGTCTCTTTTCCAGCCCTAGATATTGCCTGAATGATAACCTCGCTAGTCCCCTCAAAAATTTCTATTTCCGCCTCAAATTCTCCCTCGTCGCTAACCAAAGCTTGTTGGTTGTTAACTTTGACGGTGGCATCTGATGAAGTTTTTCCCAATACGCTAAGACTCCTCTCCTTTACCACCTCTCCTTCTCTCGGCCGCTCAACGGAAAGTGGGGGAGGTGAAACAAAGCGAACGTATTGAAAACCAAGATAACCCAAAACCAAAGCAATAACTAAAGCTGCCCCAACCAAAAACGTAAGTCTCGGCGACCATACAAACTTATCCGATACATCTGGTTTAGGATTAATATGTAGTTTCTGGGGTGGATAGTCTCGCCTAAGAAGTGCAACAGTACTTCTCTCCTCAATATCCAAAATTTTTGAGACGCTTTTTACAAACCCTGTTACAACCGTAAAATCCGGGAGACTCGTCCAGTCCTCATTTTCTATTCTTTCAATAAAATCTTTCTTTATTTTGGTAAGTTGGGCAAGATACTCCAAAGAATACCTTTTTCTCCCTCTTGCCTCCTTAAGCAAAACTCCAATTGTCCTCATAATCTATTACGGGGAGCTTGCTTCGCCTTTCTGAAGATTAGCCAAGAATTCTTCTGCGTCGACAATTAAAACTTCTCTGGGTTTAGATCCTTCGGCTGGGCCAACTACTCCAGCTCCTTCTAATTCATCTATTATTCGAGCGGCCCTGGCATAACCAACCGACAACCGGCGCTGAAGAAGTGAGGCAGAGGCCCTCTCGTATCTGACTACTTCGCGAACTGCGTCCATGAATAGCTTGTCAGGTTCACCCGTTAAACCCGGAACTTGCCCCCTACCACTCTTCGCCATTGAAATAACCTCCTCGGTATACTGGGGGGAAACCCCTTGAGTTTTAAGGAAGGAGACAAGCGCCGATATCTCCTTATCAGAAACAAATGCGCCCTGAATTCTAATAGGCTTTGCCTGCTCGGGAGGAAGATATAACATGTCTCCCCTTCCCAAAAGCTTCTCTGCTCCTTGGGTATCAAGTATTACTCTTGAGTCGACTTGGGAGGCAACCGCAAATGCAATTCTACAGGGGATATTAGCCTTAATTAGCCCGGTTATAACGTCTACCGAAGGCCTTTGGGTTGCCAAAATCATGTGAATTCCAGTAGCGCGGCTCATCTGGGCAATTCTGGTTATTGCATCCTCCACCTCAACCGGAGAAAAAAGCATAATGTCTGCGAGCTCATCGATTACTAAAACTATATAAGGAAGCGCCTGAAAGCCAGACATTTCGTTGTAGCCGTCAATATTTCGAGCACCCGCTTGTGCAAATAGTTTATAACGTCTATCCATTTCAGCCAGAATCCATTTTAAGGCCGAAATTACTTTCTCTGGTTCAACAATTACCGGGGTCAAAAGATGGGGAATTTCGTTGTAGTGGGTAAGCTCTACCCTTTTGGGGTCAACCAAAATAAGTTTTACCTCAGAAGGAGCCGCGCGAAATAGTACGGTTCCCAAAAATGCATTGATACTAACGCTTTTTCCAGAACCAGTTTGTCCGGCGATAAGGACGTGCGGCATTCGTCCCACCTCGGTTACAATCGGCTTTCCCGATACATCGAGTCCCAAAGCAACAGCCAATTTTGAGCGATTTGCCCGCAGGGCATCCGACTCCATCATCTTTCTTAAAGGAACAAACTCCGGACTTCTGTTTGGAAGTTCTATTCCAACCAAGCTCCTCCCCGGGATAGGCGCTTCAATTCTAATTGTTCCGGTTGGAGCTGCTAAGGCGAGGGCCAAATCTCGCTCGAGTGCCGTAATTTTTGAAAGCTTTGTTCCCAAGGCTACCTCGAGTGCATACTGGGTAACTGCTGGGCCGAGGTTGACCTCGACCACCTTGGCTCTTATTCCAAAAGACTCCAGTGTCTCCTCGATTGTCGCTGCATTACCTTTGATGTCGCCCCTATCGGCCTTACCCGTTTCTACATCAGAAAGAAGACTCAGTGGTGGATATTTCCAAACCATTTCCTCTCCGCGGACATTGCTGACAAGTTTTTGTTCAAGCTCCTCACGCGGCTCGACCGATGCTCTCGGTGAGATGGCGGTAGATACATTTATACCTCCTCCAGAAACTTTTAACGAGCGACCAGCGAGTCCTTTGTCAAACCCTCTCTCCCCATAAATAAAGCGTCTTACTGTTTTTATTAAACTTGCAACTAAAACAAATACTTGGTCAAGCGAGGTATTAAACAGAATGATGAGCCCCGTAAGGCTCGTCCCTAGTAAAACAATGAAGGCCCCGACCGAGGTTATTAAAGAAGAAACACCGTCCCAAGCAAGCCTTCCTACACTCCCTGCTCTCCCCAGGGTGGCAATCGAGATAAAAAAAAGAAGCGACCCGACCAAAACATTGGGTTGGCTCAAGAAAAATTTCATTTTTGAGAGCAAGAAAGCAAATGAAAGAAAAATAAAGGGTAAAAATGCGGCTGCCCAGGAAAACGAATCTGTAAGTAAGTCATTTAATTTTACAAGAATTAATCCCCTTCGGGTAAAAGAGACGAGTACCAAGCCCGCCAGAGCAAAGAAAACAATTTGGGAAATGGAAAAAATCGTTGCCCTTTTAAGCCTTAAGTTAAATTTTCTTTTTGGAACTCTATGGTGCTTCTTGGCCATAACTACATTATATCAGCGCGAAATACATAACCCTAAGGAGTTATCAAATCTCAACAATCAATGGAACTACCATGGGGCGCCGTCCGGTTTTTTCAAAGAAGTATCTTTCAAGAAAATCGACGCAGGCGATCCTGACTGAGTGGGGATCTACTTTCTCCTTCTTCTCCAAATATGCTTTAAGCTCGCGGGCAGCTTTAATCAAAATTTCTTTATGCTTTGCCTCGTAGACAAAACCCCTGCTTATTATTTCCGGAACGTCTACAAGTTTTCTCGCATTCCTGTCAACCTGAAGCATGGCAATCGCTACTCCGTCCTGGGCGAGTATTTGTCTATCCCTTAGGACCACGTTTCCCACGTCTCCTATCCCTAACCCGTCTACTAGGACGTCTTTGACGGGAACTCTCCCCCCCTTCTTTGCAATTTTCCCGCTAAACTCAACTATTTCTCCTGACAAAAGCTCGAACACATCCTCCTTTTTCGCCCCCATTTTCTGAGCCATTTGCGAATAAGCCCTCATATGCCTGATCGTACCTCCTATGGGAATATAAAACTTGGGTTTTAGAATTGCGAAGAGCATTTCTATATCATTCTGGCTTCCATGTCCCGAGACGTGCAAATCCTCCTGCATATCATAATAATGAACCTCGGCATTTGCTTCGATTAACTTATCTACCAAAAAATCAACGTTAGTCTTTGATCCAGGAGGAGCAGGATCCGAAGAGAAAATTACCAGATCGTCAGGGCTAATCTTCAAAAAATCGTGCTCCCCAAGGGCAAGTCTATAAAGAGCACTGCCGGGTTGACCATAACTTCCGGAAATAATATAGAAAATTTTATCGGCTTGATACTTTGATGCCTCTTTAGGAGAAATTACCTGACCGGCCTCATAATGCAGGTATCCCAAAGACCTGGCAATTTCGGCTTTCTTATCGATTGATCTGCCTATTATTACCACTTTCCTACCCAATCTTTTGGCAACATTTATAGCTTGTTGGATTCTTGAAATATTGGAAGAAATTGTGGTAAAGAAGATTTGACCCTTCGACCCGGCTACAAGATTTTCTATCTGCTCCTCGATCTGGGCCTCGGACTCGGTATATCCCGGAGAATTGGCCCCCAGACAGTCAGAAACTACCGCCAAAGTTCCTTCGGCTGCTAAATTCGCACATTTTGCTATATCGAAGGGCCTAGCATCGACCGGAGTCCAGTCGAATTTATAATCCGCAACATGGAAGACCTTGCCTTCGGGTGTATCGATTGCAAAACCCACTCCGTCCGGGACCGAATGCGAAACCCTGAAAGGAGTGACTTTGAAACTACCCAAGGTTAGGGTATCTCGTTCAGGATCAAAAACATTCACCTTATAACCCTTTAGTCGGTAGTCTTTAAGTTTATCTTCTATAAAACCCGCGACGAGCCGTGTGGCGTAAACTTGGGTGGAAACGTGAGGGAGAAGGAAGGGTAGTGCTCCCAGGTGGTCCTCGTGTCCATGGGAAATAAGAATTCCCCGAAGTTTGTGTTTGTTTTCTTTAACATAACTGAAATCGGGAATGACCAAATCCACTCCGTACATTTCAGCTTCAGGAAATCCCACTCCAGCGTCGACCACAATCATGTCATTTCCGTATTCGTAAACGTAATGGTTCTGGGTTACACCCGTAGTTCCAGAAAGGGCTATGAATTTTAGACCAGACATCGCTAAATCAGACTCATTTGTTGGCTTTTATTTTCTTTTTTTAGTTCACTGAAAACTTCCGGTAATTTCATAAAATCTTCTTTTAGCAGTCTTAAAACCTCCCCGCTCCTTAACCCCGCCGCGGGATGAAACATTGGCACAACGATCAGTTCCTTTCCTTTCCAGTTTATACCGAAGCGCTTTCCATGAACAGCTGTAATTTTTACTCCCGGCAAAAACTTTCCCATCGAAAATCTGCCCAATGTAACAATCACCATTGGCGAAATTATTTCTATTATAGAATCTAAATACTTCTGGTAAGCTTCTATCTCTTCAGGCTCTGGGTCCCGATTATTTGGAGGTCTGTGGTGAACAACATTGGTTATATAAACATCTTCCCTCGATAGTTTGATCGATTGAATTAAGGAGTTTAGGAGTTTGCCTGCATTACCCACAAAAGGCTCCCCTTTCTGGTCCTCCCAATAGCCAGGGCCCTCCCCTATAAAAAGAATTTTAGTGTCGGGGCTTCCTACCCCAAAAACTAAATTTGTAGCGCCTCGCGTGAAGGGCAGACTCTCGTCTTTAAGCATCTTATCCCTCAGGGATTTTAGTAATTTCTGTTTGTCGAAAGTATTAATTATTGTGGTAAAAACTCTCTGATGTTTTGTGCGGTTATTTTAAAAGTTTGTCCTTTTCCTTCAACTATGAGTCTTGCAACCTTTCTTACAACCCCTTCAATAGTTCGCTCCAAAGTCCTTATCCCTGAATCAAATCCCAAGGGTCTAACAACCATAGGCCAAACATCATTATCAAGGACAATTGTACCCTCGGGCAAACCCGCTTCTTTTAGAACCCTTGGAAACACATATTGAGAACCAATGGTAATTTTTTCGTTGTCGGAATAAGAAGGCATGCCAATTGGCTCGAGTCTATCTAAAACTGCTGTCGAAATATTTGTAGTATTATTCGCTGTTGCAATAAAAAGAACTTCTGAAAGATCGAAAGGAAAATCGAGGTAGTGGTCTACAAATTCGTGGTTTTGTTCTGGATCAAGAAGCTCAACCAAAACTCCCATAATTGAAGATCGGCCGGCTTCAGTCACCCTGTCTATTTCATCAAGAAGTATTATGCAGTTTTTGCTTTGGGCATTTTTGAGTGACTTTAAAACTTTTCCTGGCTCAGCCTCTGGGTGCATCCTCGACTGTCCTCTAAGGTCCAGCGGGTCCCCCATGCCCCCAAAAGGAATTCTTGCAAAGTGTCTCCCCAAGGCTTCGGCAATAGAATAGGCAATAGTCGTTTTTCCCGTTCCAACGAGCCCCACAAAACAAAGAATCGGCGCTCGGAAAACCTCGCTCCCTTCTCCCTTCTCCTGTTTAAGCTTCATCACGGATATATATTCCAAAATTCTATCTTTTACCTCGACTAAGCCATAGTGGTTTTTGTCCAAGACTTTTTTTGCTACCTCAAGTTCGAGCAAGTCTTGAGTTCGCTTCTCCCAAGGAAGAGAAGTTACCCAATCAATATATTTACTCATGCGGTCATATTCCGGTAAAAAAGTAGGGGAATTTGTAAGTTTAGATAACTGGTCGAGTCTAACTAAAATCTCCTCAGCAAGTTTTGGGGGAATAGTTACCGACTTAATCTTTTCTCCCAGCTTTGAAATTTCTTGGGCAGCAGCATCCATATCTATAAATTTAGCACCAAGTCGCTATCTATTGAAGTCTTTCTTATCAGATGTAGTATATCTAGTCGTCGGAAAGTGGGGACCTCCTCCTTCTCTTTGGTCCCTAAATCGAGGCTTACTATGAAAATCCTGTCGCCCTCTACCACCGCCGCCGAAACCACCACGCTCGCCCTTAGGTTTATCCTTCGAAGGATCCATGAGCATTGAAAGATTAATGCGTCCCAGGTCGTCAATTTCTTTGACCCTAACTTGGACTTTATCTCCAATTGCAACTATTTCATTCGGGTCTTTAACAAATCCCTCACTCATGTCTGATACGTGTACTAATCCATCTTTTCCTGGTAGAACTTCAACAAAAGCTCCGAATGGCTGAATTCTTTTTACCTCGCCTTGATAGATTTCTCCTGCGACTACCTCTTTGGTTAGGCCTTCCACGCGCTCAAGAGCCTTTGCAAGGGATTCATCAGTTGTTCCCGTAACACTAACGCTTCCGTCGTCTTCTACCTCAACTTGTGCACCGGTTTCTGCGATAATTTTTCGAATGGTTTTTCCTCCCGGGCCAATAAGCTCTCCAATTTTCTCAACTGGAATCTTAACAACTTTAATCTTTGGAGCATGAGTAGAAACTTTTTCTCTTGGGGAAGCTAAAGTCTCTAACATTGACTTTAATATTGTTGCCCTACCCTCTTTAGCTTGCGAAAGTGCATCTTTTAAGGTTTTTGTGGTTAAAGTTAATGTCTTAACATCAAGTTGCAGTGCCGTTATTCCCTTTTGAGTTCCAGCAACTTTAAAGTCCATATCGCCATTAAAATCCTCCATTCCTATGATGTCGGAAAGGATTGCAATTTTTTTGTCCTCAATAACAAGACCCATGGCAATTCCTGAAACGGGTGCTGTAATTGGAACTCCTGCGTCCATTAGAGATAATGTCGAGCCGCAAACAGAAGCCATGGAAGTCGAACCATTGGAGCCTGTTACCTCGGATACCACTCTGACCGTATAGGGAAATACCTCTTCTTTAGGGATAACAGGAATAAGGGCTCTTTCGGCGAGTGCTCCGTGACCAATTTCGCGCCTTGAAGGATATCCAACTCTACCTGTTTCTCCAAGTGAATAGGGCGGCATGGAATAGTGGTGCATATAGCTCTTTGATTCTTCTCCTTCGGCAGATTCTATCAATTGCTCGAGTGATGGAGCTCCAAGGGTAGCAACTGTCAAAACTTG
Source organism: uncultured Gammaproteobacteria bacterium (assembly GCA_964396785.1). Lineage (GTDB taxonomy): Bacteria > Patescibacteriota > Microgenomatia > UBA8517 > UBA8517 > RBG-16-42-24. The sequence continues at coordinate 24,051 of CAYNFU010000003.1, forward strand.
CGTTTGGCCTCTAGCAAAAATTGCACTTCCGTGGGTTCTAGGCAAAATGCCAACGGAGGAGCTTAATTTTCGAATTTCGCTGTGTTTTCTGCCGTCTAGTCTCTTTCCTGAAAGAACCAGTGACCGAACGAAATCTTTTTTCAGCTTTTCCAAAATGGCTGGAACGAATGCCCTTTCGTCATCGCCTACATTATCGCCAACTGCCAAAATAAGATCTCCAAATTCTCCGGAACTACCGCCTTCATTTTCAGCCATACCATGAATTATCTTTTCCAATTTTTCGTTAGCTAGTTTTTTAATTTTCGAAACAAGTTTTGCGTCTAGTTTAACTTCTTCGCTTTTTTCTTTCTCAACTCCAACCTCTTTGGCTAAGGAATCAATCAAGTCTACAATTTTCCCAGCTTCGCCAAGCGCATACTCGAGTCCTCCTAATATCGTTTCTTCGCTAACTTCCTTAGCTCCTGCTTCGACCATTAAAATGGATTCTTTTGTCAAAGATACAACTAGGTCTAAATCCGAAACTATCATTTCAGAGTCAAGTGGGTTTGTGAAGTAAACTCCCTCTTTTTCTCCAACTCGTAGGATTCCCAACGGTCCATACCAAGGAATAGGGGAAATCGCAATTGCGGCGGATGTTGCGATCGCTGCTAAAATCGCAGGATCATTTTCTAAATCAACCGAAAGGACCGTTATAATGACCTGAACTTCTTTTTTATACGATTCAGGGAAAAGAGGCCGAATACTCCTATCAATCAATCTTGCAGTCAAAATTTCCTCATCTGATGGTCTTCCTTCTCTTTTTACCCATCTGCTTCCCTTTATCTTTCCTCCGGCATAAAGTCTCTCTTGATATTCGACCATCAACGGAAAATAGCCTAGGTCAGCCTTAAGTGGCGCCGCAACTACAGTGGCAAGAACCACAGTTTCGCCATAAGAAGCCATAACGGCACCGCTTGCTTGTTGAGCGAGTACTCCAGCCGTGAGGGTTAATTTTCTTCCCCCAAGTTCAATCGACTTTTCTGTCTTTTTCATTAATTTATGGTTATTTCTTTAGTTTTAATGCTTCTATGAGGGTTTTGTAGCGCACCTCGTCTCTCTTTTGAAGATAGGTCAAAAGCCTTCTTCTTTTAGCAACCATTGAAAGGAGTCCTTTTCTTGAGTGTACATCTTTTCCGTGGTCCTTCAAATGAGAGATTAATTTATCAATTTGCGAAGATAAAAGCGCAATTTGTACTTCGGGGCTTCCTGTGTCGCCTTTCTCACGCGCAAATTTCTTTATTATTGACTGCTTTTCTTCAGCTGCAAGTGCCATAAGTCGTGTTTAACAAAGTAGTTCGATTAGACGAACAACCTTGTAGACATCGTGGAAATAATAACATCCATTTCCAGCAAAAGCAAATACAAATTAACTAATTGAAGTACCTTTATAGATTTTCGGTTCTAACCAGTCTTTCGGAGGTTCCTTGGGAGACTCCTCTTCGACACTTTGAGGAGTTGAAACAGGTGGCGCCTGAAGGATTGGCGAGAATTCTCTCTTCTCGACTCTTTCGGGCAACCTCTGTCCGCCTTTTTTTAGAAGCGTAGCAATCAGTTCAAAGGTTTCGGCCGTTACGTCGGGCCCTTTAAATTGACGGCTACCTTCCTCTATTCCCATTAAAAGATTTGTTGCAATATCGGCATCCCCGGAAACTCCCATTTCTTCGATCAGACTTGCTACAACTTCCGAAACAGATGACGCCGGCCTTGCAAAGGAAAGAATATTTTTATCAGCCGAAATAGCTAGGGACCTTGTGCCTACATGAACTAATTTTGTCCCCATAAAGTCCTTTGTGGATAGTTGTGGATAATGTGATTCATTTACTCCGCCGACTAAAATAACTATATCCGAGGCCACTCCCGAGAAAGAAATTTCGACATTTTCCTTGGCAGGAGCTTTTGCTCCTGGATTTGGAATAACTACCATGTAAAGTCCGTTGCCTTCGACTTCAGAGCTAATTCTTTCAATATTTCTTGCGTTATAATCTACAAACCTAATGATCATGTTTTTGCTGCCAGGATCGGCGGTTACCTTATTTACCCCCACCAAACGGTTAAACTCAACGGTCATAGGGGTGGGACAAGCGATAGTTACGTCCTTCTGTTCTCGAAGGGCTAAGTATAGAGCAAGACCTGCCGCAGCCTGATCAAGATATGGTTTTGTGGGAAGTAGAATTAAGACTGATTTTGAGGAATTAATTAGAGAGACAAAAGAATCTTGCATGTTGGCTCACTTTGCGACCGATACTAACACATCGCCTTTTACAAAATCAAGTTGTGGTTCAAAAATTACTCCAAATTCCTCACCAGTTTTTGCCTCAACTATTTCTTGTTTCTCCTTTTTCATTGAAGAAATCTTGACGCGACCGGCCTCCTTACTATCCTTCATTAGAATTAAATTGTCTTTTTTTGCAATCCTTCCGGAAATTACCTTGCAGCCCGCAACCTTTTTGTTGTTGAATGGGAAGGACGTCACGATTTCGGCCTTTCCGAAAACTTCGAGTTCGCCTTTTTTAAATAGTTTTTCAAGCTTCTCAATAAGCTCGTAAATAATCTCAAATTTCTCAACCTCCACTCCCTCTGTCTCTGCAAGTTTGACCACACTCGCTGAAATTCCGGAGGCAAATGCAAAAATCCTAGCTCCGCTTGCTTTGGCGTTTAAGACGTCAGACTCATTAACGTCTCCCACCCCTTTTGCGATAACTTTGAATCCTTGAGGGATACTCCCTGAAAGCGCCTCTAAGGACCCCAAATCTTTGGCCTTGATAAGGATTGGAATTTCTCCCTCTTCTACCTTAGCTTGCATTTGCGATACAAACTTTGAAGGCATGTTTAGAGCTCCGACTTCTACTCTCGCCCCAACCGGTGGGATATTTTCAAAACCCAAAACTTGAGCAGGTTCTCCAGGACCGACTTCCAAAACCCTCTCTAATTTGTCGTTAAAAAGTGCTCTTACTTTGCCGGGAATTCCTTCTGCAGAAATTTGGTCGCCAACTTTAATCCTGCCTCCCCTTACTACTATCGATGCAACCGTACCTCTTTTATCTTTGGCACTCTCAATAATTACTGCCTCAAGGGGGGAGTCTATCTCTCCCTTGACTCCGTTTACCTCGGAAACCAAGGCTATCGTTTCAAGAAGGTCGGAGAGTCCTTTTGACTCTTTTGCAGAAACGGGAACTATCGGCGTGTCGCCTCCTCGGCCTTCAAATAAAATCTCTTCTTTGGTCAGTTGCCCCTTTACTTCCTCAATATTGGCTGAAGGTAAATCTATTTTTGTGAGAGCCACAATAAAAGGGATTTTGGCCGATTTAATTAATTGAATTGCCTCAATAGTCTGGGGTTTTACCCCGGCTGATGCATCTACTACCAATATTGCAATATCTGCAACTTTTGCTCCTCGAGAGCGCATGCTGGAGAAAGCTGCGTGGCCTGGAGTATCGATGAAAGTTATACTCTTCCCTTTTGTGGTTACAACCGAAGCTCCTATTCCCTGAGTAATTCCTCCAGCTTCTTTTGAGGCAACATTTGTCGCTCTTATTGCATCAAGAAGAGTTGTTTTGCCATGGTCTACGTGGCCTAATACACAAACTATTGGTGCTCGAATTGCTTTTTTCATAAAAGATTTGTCTTTCTAAAGAATTTTTCATTCCTGCGGCTTATCGGCCGTTTCTGGAGCTTCTTCGGGCTCCTTTTCTTCTTCTTTCTTTTTCTTGGCTACCTTTTTAGGTTTAGTTTGTTTGATCGAAGTGTCTTCACTAACATCTTCTTTCTTTTCAGTTTGTTCAAGTATCGTTTCTGGTTCTTTTTCCTCTTTTACCTCACTTACTTCTTCTACCTTTTCCCCAGGAATTCCTTCGACTTCAATTCTCCATCCAGTTAGCTTTGCGGCAAGCCTCACATTTTGCCCCTCTTTTCCAATAGCGAGAGATAATTGATCTTCCGGCGCTCTCACCTTGGCAACTTTAGACTTTTCATCCAGACTGACCGTTATATTCTCAGCCGGGGAAAGGGAAGCCGAAATTAGTTCTCGCATATCCTCACTCCAGGGGATAATATCTACCCGCTCTCCTCCAAGTTCATTTGTAACGGCTTGAACCCTAACACCTTTTTGACCTACACAAGAACCTACCGGGTCCACACCCGATTGTTCCGAGACAACTGCAATTTTAGTCCTTACCCCCGGCTCTCTTGCAATTTGCCTAATAACCACGCTTCCAGAGGAAACTTCGGGAACTTCCCTTGCAAAAAGTTTTTGTACAAAGGCGGGATCAGCTCGGGAAAGAATTATTTCCTTTCCTCTTATTCCTTCAATAATCTCTTTGAGAAGAAATGACATTCTTTGATTAGGAGTTAGCCGCTCATTGGGTATCCGCTCGGTTACCGGCATTACAGCCTCGGTTCTCCCCATGTCTACCCGTACATTGGGGCCGTCGAATCTCAAAATCATTCCAGAAACCAGGTTTCCCGCACGACCAGAAAATTCTTCCATTATTGCCCCTTTTTCAGCCTCGCGAATCTTTTGATGAATTACTTGTTTTGCCGTCTGGGCGGCAATACGTCCAAATCCTGGGGGTGTAACATCCTTTCTCTCTTTGGGTTTCTCAAGTGGCCAAGCAAATATTTTGGTTTCTCCGCTTACGGGATCAAGCTCTACGTCAAAATCCATCTCTTCTGTATCCTCTCCGCGCTCCTTGGCATCGCGTCTATATGCTGCAATTATCGCCTGTTTAATTGTGTCTAAAATAACGGCGGCGTCTAACCCCCTTTCAGTGGCTATAGCTTTTAGTGCTTGAGCAAATTCTGTCCTCGGTGTTTGCATATACCTTAATTAATAAAAATGGCGGGCAAAAATCCCACCATTTATCTACAAAACCAGTCTAAATTTTACCCCAGAAGCTTACTGAAGTCAACGTTAAAAACCTTTTTCTTGAAGACCCTCAATTACCTTCTTTTGTTCAGAACTTAGCTTGTCGGGAACTAAAACATTTATTCGTACGTACTCATCGCCTTTTCCTCGTCCTTGGAGATTTATTACTCCTTTTTCTCTAAGCCTTACCGTAGTCCCCGATTTCGTACCCGGTCTTATTCTTATTTTTATATCTTCCTCAATAGTCGGAACCTTAATTTCTCCGCCTAGAACCGCTAGTGAAAATGGAATACCTACGTTCACATAAATATCACTTCCCTCCCTTTGAAAAACATTGTGAGGGCGTACATTAACTGAGAGCAAAAAGTCGCCAAAATTAATTCTTGAGCCTTCATCTACCCCTCCCGGGATCTTTACCTTGCGCTTTTTACCCTCTACCGAAACTTCCTTCTCGACCCCTTTAACCGCTTCCATAAAGTCCAGAATTATTGAATAGCGGGGTATTTGCCTTGCTTGACGAAATGGATTACCCCCACCAAAAAATTGCTCAAAAATATCGAATGGATCCCCAAAATCAAACCCCACAAAGGGATTTCCACCGTTACCGCCGGTAGTTCTATAAGTATAAGTGAAGGGGCCATAGCGGCCAGTTTGGGAAAATGGCCCACCAGCTCCACCGAAACCTCCAGGCATTCCGCCCGGAGTAAAAGCATCGTGGCCGTATTGGTCATAGGCGGAGCGTTTTTGAGAATCAGAAAGAACCTGATATGCTTCGTTTATTTCTTTGAAGCGGCGCTCTGCAGCTTCTTTCTCGTCTCTATGCCTATCCGGATGCCACTCAAGAGCTTGCTTTCTATAAGCTTTTTTTATTTCCTCGGCTGAAGCTCTCTTACCGACACCGAGTATATCGTAGTAGTCAGATTTCGCAGCCACACTATTATTCTACAACCTCTCCCTCTTCTACTTTTTCTTCTTTCTTTCCTTTTTCCTTATCTTTATCCTCATTATTTTCTTCGTCCCCTTCTTTCTTTTGTTCCTCGGAAGGTTTTTGCTCACCTTGTGCTCCATACATCGCCTGGCCTATGGAAGAAAGAGTGTCCGAAAGGTCTTTTGTGGCAGCCTCCAGTTCCTCTTTTCCCGCTCCTTCCTTGGCAAGGGCATCTTTGAGGGCTTTAATCTTTTCTTCTACTTTCCCTTTTACATCGGCCGGGACCTTTTCACCAGCGTCTTTGAGAGCCTTCTCGGCAGTTCCCACTATAGCGTCAGCCTTATTTCTGGCCTCGATTTGCTCGGCTTTTTTGGTATCTTCCTCTTTGTGCTTTTCCGCCTCTTCCTGCATTCTTTTAACCTCATCGTCAGATAGTCCAACCGCTCCAGTAATTTTGATGTTCTGAGTCTTTCCAGTTGCTTTATCCTTGGCGGTAACAGTAAGAATTCCCGAGGCGTCCATGTCAAAAGTAACCTCAATTTGGGGGACTCCCCGAGGAGCCGGGGGAATCCCGTCTAATATAAATCTACCCAAGCTCTTATTGTCGGTGCTCATTGGTCTTTCCCCTTGGCTAACATGAATTTCGACTTGGGTTTGATTGTCAGCCGCAGTTGAAAAAACCTCGGTTTTTGAGGTGGGAATGGTTGTATTTCTCGGAATCATGGGTGTTGCCACTCCTCCTAGGGTTTCAATTCCGAGGGTTAGGGGAGTCACGTCAAGAAGAAGTATGTCTTTGACTTCTCCGCCCAAGACTCCTGCCTGAATGGCGGCCCCAACCGCTACCACTTCGTCGGGATTTACGCTCTTGTTTGGTTCTTTACCGAAGTACTCCTTAACGGTTTCAATAACTTTGGGCATTCTGGTCATTCCACCGACCAAAATAACTTCATTCACATCATGGGGATCGAGTTTTGCGTCCTTTAGACAAGCTTCAACCGGCTTCATAGTTGCGACAATAAGCTCCTCTACCAAACTCTCGAGTTTTGCTCGGGTAAGTTTCATTGTGAGGTGCATGGGTTGGCCGTCTTTTTGGGTGATATATGGTTGATTTATTTCAACCTCATTTGCAGCGGATAGCTCAATCTTTGCCTTTTCGGCAGCGTCTCTTACCCTTTGAAGTGCTTGTTTGTCTGCCTTAAGATCAACAGCGTTTTCTTTTTTAAACTCGGCTGCTATATAGTCAACAATTTTTTCGTCAAAGTCGTCTCCCCCTAAATGGGTATCTCCATTGGTTGCTTTAACTTCAAATACTCCCTCCCCGAGCTCAAGAATTGAAATGTCGAATGTTCCGCCACCGAGGTCATAAACGGCAATTTTCTCGGCTTTCTTCTTGTCCATTCCGTAGGCAAGTGCAGCTGCGGTTGGCTCGTTAATGATTCTTTCTACTTTGAACCCCGCAATTTCTCCTGCCTGCTTTGTGGCTTGACGTTGGGCGTCGTCAAAATAAGCAGGGACGGTAATAACTGCCGAGTCGACTTTTTCTCCCAGATATGCCTCTGCGTCTTTTTTGAGCTTCATTAAGACCCTCGCTGAAATCTCTTGGGGTGTATAAGTTTTTTCCTCAACTTCAACTACCGCCACACCGTCTTTCCCGGCTTTGACTTCGTAGGGGACCATCTCCTGGGTTCTTTTTACTTCCTTATCCTCATACCTTCGACCCATAATACGCTTTATGGAATAAATAGTATTTTTGGGGTTTAGAACCACCTGGCGCTTGGCAACGTCTCCAACCAGGTTTTTAACCGGTTCAACGACCGAGGGAGTAATATTTCTGCCAGTATCGGCCGCGGGGATGACTTTGGGATGCCCCCCTTCCATTACTGCAACGACTGAATTTGTAGTTCCTAAATCTATTCCAACTATTTTTGACATTCTATCTAGTCTCCTCTTGCGATTTCTTGCTCTAATTCTTCTTTCTTTCCACCAGCCTGCGAAGTGTAAACTTTCACTTTTGCCGGCCTAATTATTTTACCATCTGTAAACCTCCAACCTGTAAGTACCAATTCGGCTATTTGTCCTTTTTTACCACCGCCAACTGATTCCAGCGCTTCGTGCAGTTGGGGATTAAAGGGATCCCCCTTTCTTGGAACTATCTCTTCAATTCCTTCTTCTGAAAGGACCTTTTTGAATTCCCCAACCGCAATTGCTAAACCCGAATCTTTAAGATGTTCCTGGGCGGAAGCTAGCATGTCCAAAACCGGAATAAGTTTAATTAAGACTCTCTCTGCCGAAAACTTTACCCAAAGCTGTCTTTCATCCTCAGTTCTCTTTCTTAAATTATCATAATCCGCCAAGGCTCTTGCAAGTTGATTTTTGAGTACAGTAACTTCATTATCTTTTTTTACTGACAATCTCATTACCTTGCTACCTCCTCGATTAATTTCCTAAAATACCTGAGGGTTGGTATTATCGTTGGGTAGCTAAGGCGTATCGGTCCAATTACACCCAAAGCTCCATTTTTACCGCGAATGCTAAAGCGTGTGGTGATAAAGCCTACTGGGTAGACTTCCGGCCATCCTAATTCTTCGCCAAAGAGTACGTCAATCGGGCTTCCCGTTATAGCTCTTTCAAAGAAAAGCTCATGTAGCCTTGGGGATTCATCGAGGAAAGAAAAAAGGTCGGCACAAGCCCTAAGGTTAGAAAACTCTGGATTTGCGAATATATTTGCATATCCCGCGTGCCAAACTTTTCCTTCGTCGGTTGCGGCTACCGCAACGTTATGAGTGCGATCGGCGAGTGCCTTTACAGCCTCTTCCATTAATTTATCTATATCTTCCCGTACATCCCAAACTTCCTCTTTTGCCTTGACCTCATCGGCAAGACTCATTGTTTTTTCCTCCATAAGCTGATCCACGTAAAACTTCATCGCCTTTGGTGATGGAATGCGACCCGAGGACGTATGGGGTTGGCGCAAAAACCCAAGTGTGGTTAATTCTCCCATCTCATTTCGGATGGTTGCTGGAGAAACCCCAAGATTATATTTTTTTTCCAAGGCAAACGATCCTACGGGTTCGGCCGTTTCTATGTATTCGTCAATTATTGCCTTAAGAATCTGGGTTTGTCTTGCAGTAAGTCCGTCGCTCATACTTAATTAGCAGTAATCTAACATGAGTGCTAAAAGTTGTCAAGTCCTTTTAGGGTTGTGTATCTGTAGGCGTAGGGGTAATTGGCTCGGATTCCTTCTGGGGAATCGCAAGGACCTTGTGCTTAACTAAAATCCCTTTGACCAGTCCAAAGAAATCCCATACTTCTTTTGAACCAAGAAGAATACTAATGACAAGGTAAATTACAACTCCAACTCCCGTAACCATGATCGTGAGAGCAAAAAGGTTTCCAGTGTAGCGAGTATCAAGAACAAATCGCTCAAAGGGAATTTCGCGGGTTGCATCAATAGTCCCTAAAAAAGAAAGCCTCTTTACCCAAACACTTCTGTCAAAAATCTTAAGAAGAAAAAACATTGCCGACCCTGCTCCGAGGGAAGCAATCAGAGTTTTTAGAGGAGAAATAAGAAGACTTACGAAATTTTCTGCCTCGATTCTTTTTGTAATTAAATAAAAAAGGACAATCGCCTGAATTCCCGCCCCAATTGAGAAGGCGAGTGCTAGTCCCCAGACGGGAAGGGAAAAACCCCTAATAAAAATAAAGTCTAAGACTACAACCACCAATATTGAGATAATGGATACTATTACCGGGGTCTTAGTATCGTGGAGTGCATAAAATCCCCTTGAAAGAAGAGACACCGCTGACTGGAAGGAAACTCCCAGGGCAAAGGCCGAAACGACGAGTCCCGTTTGTACCGTTGATTCCCAACTAAATATATCCGTTCCGAAGATAAGCCTTACCAAAGGGATTCTTAAAACTATTAAAACAGTCGCCATGGGAGCGACAAAAAAGATTATCTGGTAAAGCGCCCCCAAAAGTGTTCTTCTAAAATCCGAAGGATTACCAGCCTGCCTTGCGAGGGTGGGAAGAGCCGCTTTGGCAACTGAAGATCCAAAAAGACCAACCGGAAGAAATTGGAGGGTGCTTGCGAATGTAAAATAGGTGTAGGAAGCGGTTGAAATGATTGAAGCTAAAGATAGCTCAACTAACTTTGAAGCTTGCAGGAAACTTACCTCGATAATCCTAGGCAGGGCGAGTTTTCCAATAGTTTTTACGTCTTTATTTAACTTAATTTTAGGAGAAAATCTAAAACCTAACTTCACTGCGAATGGAAGCTGAATAAGAAAATGTAAGAAGGACCCCAAAAGTACTCCAAGAGCCGGGGCAAGTAGTCCAAATTTACCGACCAGGAGAATGGTTCCAAAAATGATTCCTAGATTATAAAAAAGGGGGGCAAGGGCTGGAACCAAAAAACGCCTCAGAGATTCTAGTACCGAAGTTAAGACATAACTCACTACAAAAAAACCCTGGGCGGCAAAAAGAATTCTAGCAATTTTGACTATTTGGGCCCTCTGGGTAGGGTCATATCCTGGGGCAAAAAGGCTATATAATGGGTCGGCAAAAAGGGCCAAAATAAATCCCACAAGTAAGAATGCTATTGCTCCAATATTCGTTACACTCTCCGCAATATTCCATGCATTCTTCCTGCCCCGCTTTAAAGCTTTGGTGAAAACAGGAATAAAAGCGGATGAAAATGTTCCAAAAACTAAAACTTCAAAAACCAGGTCTGGAAGTCTAAAGGCTGCGAAGAAGAGCGATAGTTCCTCCGCTCCAAAAAAGTGAGCCAAAACCCTCTGGCGCACAAGTCCTAAGACTCTTGAAGCAACAACCATAAGCATGATAATAGTTGCGGCAGACAAGACCGAAGTTTGGGCCGAAAAGATAAGTTTTTTCCCTTTTGAAATTATTTTTCCAACCATTGTTTTTTAAATCTTCATAGATTATACTCTGCCCATGCCCGTAACAAAAACGGCAAAAAGAGCCTTAAGGGCGGCCAAAAGAAAGGCTATAGTAAATAGCTCTATTATAAAAAATTTGGAGATTGCTGTCCGTGTTGCCAAAAAATCAAAATCCGCCGAGAAGATTATTAAGGCTACCTCACTTCTTGATAGGGCTGCCAAAAAGAAAGCGATTCATAAAAATAAGGCCGCAAGAATTAAAAGCATTCTCTCAAAACTTACCCCCCGAAGGACAAATCACCCTAAGGCAAAGACGAAACCAGCAAAAAAGACCTCAAAAAAGTAAGATTTTCGTTTCTTTCATGGCTTTCCATGTGGTATATTGAGACTGCATGGCTGCCCGAAAAAAACAATCTTTAATTAATCTTTTACCTTCTGAAGAGTTTGCTGGTTCAACAACTGGAAGAGCTCTAGCTTGGGCCCTATCTACATTTCGCTACATTGTTATTGTTACAGAACTAGTAGTAATTTTGGCATTTATATCGAGATTTTGGCTCGACGCCCAAAACCAAAGCCTGAGAGAAGAAATAGAACAGAAACAAGCACTTATCGCGAGTTCTTCCGACTTTGAAAAAGAGTTTAAAGAAGTTCAAAAACGTCTTACCGTTTATAAAACCCTTACAAAAGACTCCCTTTCTTTCTCAAAAATATTCACAGATATTTCAACTAATATCCCAGATGACGTCTTATTATCAACCATCACATTTTTTGAAACTGGATTAACTATTGAAGGTTTTTCGTCAAACGAAAGGAGTATCGTCCAACTTGCAGTCAACCTTGAGAAAAACGCCGGATATCCAGATACTTCTGTCGCCTCGGTAAGTACAAACAAGGAAGATCCTTCTCTTCTTGAATTTAGTCTTAATGTTGCTCTTCCAAAGGAGGGTATTTAAATGGCTCTAGGTTGGAGATCAAATTATTTTCGTTACAAAACTTACTTCCTCAACGTTGTAGGTCATTACCAAAAAAGAGACGACTTAAAAATGTTTATGGAATTTATGCTCTCTTTGGCGACTATTGCGATATTCGGCATATTTGCAATAAGACCTACACTTTTGACTATAGCCGAGCTTTTAAAAGAAATTGAAGGCAAAAAACAAACCGTTAGCATCATGAATGAAAAAATAGAAAATCTAAATCAGGCCCAAGCACTCTATGAAGAAGTAAGACCCGACATAGACCTTCTTAAAATAGCGATACCCAAAAAGGGCGAGCCCGAGAATCTCGTCCGACAATTTGAGGGAGTAGTAAGTCAAAATCCTATAAGCATTCTTTCGCTATCTCTCGGACAAGTAAACATTTTGGGTGAGAGTGTCCCAATCGGGGTAATCACAACGAACGAGCTTCCCGAAGGGGCCGAGGGATTAGCGTTTACGATAAGCTCAAGCTCCGACTACCCCTTGCTTTCTTCTTTTGTAAAATCTTTGGAAGGGTTAAGACGACCTTATAAACTCGATGCCTTATATATTAATACTGCGCTTACACTTGAAGGAGGTAAGCAATTGATTCTTGTCATTAATGCACACTCGCCGTATCTTAAATAAATAGACATGAAGAGAAAAATGCCGGCTTTGGTTTCAACTGCAATACTTACCGTAATCACATTATTCATGTGGATAGCTTTTAGCGTCTATCGGGTACTCACTGAACAGCCACCAATAAGTGTTCCTCCCGAGATACTTGAACCAATCTCCCCAACTCTTGATAAAGAGGCTCTTGCAACTTTATCGCAAAGGACATATTTTGAGGAGACAGATGTGCCAGAAACATTTGTAAATCAAGGCCCGCAAGTCACCCAGCAACTCTCCGTCCCGGAGGCTACTCCCGCGTCGACGATTTCACCTAGCCCAGCACCAGAAGCCACCGGCTCGGCAGAATTAACAGCAACACCGACACCATGAAAGGAAAAATACCTACAATCATAGTTTTAGTAATGCTTGTAATAGGTGTGGTGGTCGGGGTTTTTTTGGTAAGAAACCGGCAAATTTTTAGACTTGGGGCAAGTGGAGAGATTACCCCTAAGGACGTACGCGTGACCAATATTACCGAATCGTCCTTAACTGTTTCGTGGACAACCGACAACGAGACTTCGGGAGCGGTATCATTTGGAAAAAATGAGATGCTTGGGCAAACTCTATTAAGCGAAGTCGAAGGGCAAGCGACACTTCATTCGGCGGTTCTTACAGGGTTAGATCCCGAAAGTAGCTATTTTATTAACATAAATTCAAATGAAACGGAATTTGATAATAACGGGGTCTCTTGGCAGGTCTCAACGGGGCCGGTCCTTGAACCCACAACCGAAACGATTGTTATTTCAGGGAAGATTTTAGATACAGATGGAAATCCCGCCGGAGGAGTCCTGGTTTATGTAGCAATTGGAGGAGGAACTCCACTTTCAACCCTCACCTCCTCTGATGGAAATTGGGTTATCCCCATTTCTACCTCAAGAACTCTCGATTTAACGTCATTCGTTTCAATTGACGAAGAAAACTCCTTGGCAGAAATCTCCGTCCAGGGAGGTATAGGCGGTATTGCATCAGCCCAGATTTACCCGATATCGGCAAAACCTGCGCCCCCAATAACCCTGGGCCAGGTACACGATTTCCGAAATCTTCCCCCGTCAACTCCAGGGGAAACTCCTGGGGCAACAATTGAAATACCCGAAGGGGAGGAGCAAGAATCTGGTTTTGCAGTACCCGAAACCGCAACCGCTTCGGGTCAAACTGTAACTCTTGAGAGTGTAGATAGTGGCGAAGTGGTAGCAACAACCCAACCAGAATTTTTCGGGGAAGGACCTAAGGGTACTGTAATTACGGTAACACTCGAATCAGACCCAGTTATCGATCAAGTTACGGTCGGGACTGATGGAGAATGGAACTGGACACCACCCGAGGGTCTTTTACCTGGAACCCACAAAATTACACTTTCTTGGAGAGACGCCCAAGGAATATTAAGAGCGCTAACTCGAACTTTTGTCGTTCAAGCAGCAGAGGAACCTGCATTCACCGCAACCCCTTCGGCTTCACCAACTCCGAGGGCAACCTCAACTCCTACGCCGACCCCCAAACCGACGGGATCTCCAACGCCAACGCCCAAAGTCACGGCGACGCCGTCTGCTACTCTTACACCAACCAAAAAGCCTACCCCCACGGCAACTGGCTCATCCCTCCCAGATGCCGGTAGTCCGGGAGGAACCCTGGCTCTGGTTCTTTTTGGAGTCTCACTCCTAACATTTAGCACTCTCTCCCTAGCCCTATCTTTCAAAAAAGAGAAAAGCGCATGAACGAAAACCTTAAACGAAGATTGCCAATAATTGGCGTTGCGGCTGCAACTATAGTTCTCGCTGGAATTGCAGTTTTTACGGCTACTAGAATCTTTCAATCAAGGGAGGAGAACATCTCCCCAATCGCGCCCGAGGAGGAGCTCGCCCAAGCTCCAACTTTCACTCCAACTCCCTTACCTACCTCTACCCCTACAATAAACCTCTCGGGAACTCCCACTCCAACGAGAACTTTGACGCCAACTGCTTCTACCTCGGGAACCCTCACTCCAACAAAAAAATTGACGGCCACTCCGACCTCAGCCGAAACCCTTCCGGATGCTGGAATTTCATATCCCACTCTAGTTGGAGTATCTGTAGGGCTCGTCCTTCTAATTGCGGGAGTGCTCTTGGCCATTTAATCCTCAAAAAGTTATTTTTCCGCTATACTTTGATAGTTTAAAGTTAATGAGAAAGTATCTTTCATTTCCCGAAATTCTTATATTTCTACCCATCCTCGCTTTTTCGTTACTTCTGATGTTCAAAACATTCCAGATTTCTCCCGATGGAAATTTAAAAATTGCAACTAAGGCCTGGAGTGATTTCGCCGCAACAATTCCACTTATTCGTTCATTCTCTTTGGGTGATAATTTTCCACCCGAATATCCTCTTTTTGCTGGACCACCGATTCGATACCATTTCCTCTTTTTTTTATTTGTGGGATTTTTGGAGAGAATCGGCTTGAGACTCGATTGGGCTCTTAATATCCCTAGCGCAATTTCATTCTTCCTTTTAACTCTGGTTATTTATTTTTTGGGGGTAAAAGTTTTCAAAAAAAAGAGCATTGGAATACTATCCGTTGTTCTTTTTCTTTTTAATGGGTCATTCTCTTTTTTGGAATTTCTAAAGACTCACCCTATCTCTCCTAATTTTGTAAATGAAATTACCAAGGCTACCCAATTTGCATCTTTCGGTCCCTATGACGGCAAAATTGTCTCCGCCTTTTGGAGTCTTAATATTTTTACCAATCAGAGACACCTGGCTTTAGCCTATGCGGCTTTCTTACTTTTGGTTTTTTTCCTTTATAGATTCACAGATGTAAATAAAAAATTTTCCATAAAAGTTGTTGTGCTACTTTCGCTACTCATTGGTCTTTTTCCTTTTATCCACCTTGCTGTCTTTGGAATGATGCTTATCGCACTTGGAGTATTTTTCTTACTTTACCCAAAGGCAAGATATCAAATATTTCTAATCGGCCTTTTTTCGTTAGCCATTGCTCTCCCCCAAATCCTTTATATGGGTAAGTCTCAAATAACTGTAAAGTTTTTCGATCCCGGCTATTTGGTACAAAATCTAAACCTGGTCAATTTTATTAAATATTGGGTTTTGAATTTAGGTTTAGGAGTTTTCCTTGCCCCAATAGGATTTGCGCTTGTACCAAAGAAGATTAAGAAAATTTTCTTCCCATTCCTCACCCTTTTTGTCGTTGGAAATCTTTTTCGCTTCTCGCCGGAGGTCGCAGCAAATCACAAATTCTTCAACCTATTTTTAATCGGAGCAAATTTTTTTACAGCTTTTGCACTAGTGAGTATTTGGGATAAAAAAATTGTTGGAAAAGTATTGGTAGCGAGTTCCATCTTCTTACTAACTTTCTCCGGAATTATCGATATATTCCCAATACTAAATGACGGCTACATTGAAATTTCTGACTATCGAAAAAATCAAACCTCCCAATTTATTATCAGAAATTCCACAAAGGATAGTCTGATATTAAATTCATCCTATCTTTACGACCCAGCCTCGCTTGCCGGAAGAAAAATATATTTGGGCTGGCCTTATTTTTCTTGGTCTGCCGGATACGATACAGACACGCGTTTTCAAATGCTAAGGTCCATCCTTGAAGCAAAAGACAAGAAAACTGCGTGCGCACTTCTGACTCAAGAGGGCATCGATTATATTGAAACTTCCGAACCAACATCTCTAGAAGGAGTGCAAGCAAATTATTCTTTATTTGAGAAAAATTTCGAAAAAATATTTATCGATCCAAGACTGAAGCTCAATATATATGATGTAAAAGTATCTTGTGTAAAAAATTAAGGAAAAATATTCTTTTTACTTATCCTAAATAGATCGGTAACGAAATTATAGACGCTCATTACAAATTTCCCGCGACTGGTGATTCTATAGCCCGACCCACTGTTAAAAATATTCCCTGAGACGGTCTGTTCGTCAAATCGTTTTCGAACACCTTCATGTTCATAAATGTATTTATCGATTAAAACTTTTGCCATTTCTTCTTCTGAGATTTCTCTATCCGAATTTTCGTTCATATATCCCAACAGAAAAGTGGAAACTGAACGCTCGGCAGTAACCGGAAGGTGGGTGAAAAAAACTAAGTTTAGACAAAAGATTAATACCGAGGACAGAAGTGCGTCAGAAAGAGAAAAAGTTTTGCCGCGAAGAGCAAAATTTATTCCCACCCCAACAAAAAAAGTAAATAATGTGACAATGCTAAGAAAAATAATCCCTCGATAAAAAAGCACCGTAGTACTTTTTGCTAGTTCTGTCTGAAAAAGCAGAATAAAAAGGGCCGTACCTAATACGAATAACTCGAGGTGTAAAAGAAATAACCAAAGACTTTTTTTGACATTCATAACTTCTCTTTCGAGGACAGCATCTTTATATCTCGTTGGAAGGATTTTATATTTTTGCTTGCTATCGTCAAGACGTATAAAGAAAAGTCTCTTCCATCTACACTCTTTGTAATTATTTCCTCTGAGCCATATTTTTTATATTTGCTAAATATCTCAATGACCGCTTCGCTCTTATCGGACACCTCCCATATCATCTTCAAATCTTTGTCCGAACTAACGTAATTAAGAATCGCTTTAAAATTATCCTCAAAAATTTCTTTTGGTGTTTTTAGAAGCTGTATACCCTGATTACAAAAAGAGAGAATCTTCTTATCGTCAAAGTCTTGTAAGAATAAGTGGGCAATAGCATAAGAACTATATGGACAAAATAGTGTGTCATATTGAGGCCTCGCCGAATCCATTTCCCTTCTAAATTCATCCTGTTTTATCTCATCCTTAATTGTTGTAATCCCGAGAACTCCCTTGGAGCTCTCTACTTCCTTTTTACGGATAGTACCAGCGACTATATCCTGTACTAAGCGTGAGATAGCGACGTCTTTATGAGGAAGTAGATATAAATAGTTCGGATTTTTTGAAATATTCCAGAGATAACTAATAGAAGGTATTAACCCCAAACCCGCCGCAGCCAAACCTATTACTAGATAAAGCTTTGAGGCAATTCTTTTTGAACTAAAAATATGATTTAGGCTAAAAGCCATGGCAATGACCCAGATGGGAACAGAAAGAAGCACCCTAAAATCGTAAGAGCCGGAAACCAATGCGCCAAGTGTGGGAATGATCGACAAGAATACTATCTCAAATCTTTTTTTTAACAGGGCAATGAATAAACCTGGAATAAGTAGTAAATAATAGCCAAGCGGAATGATTGGAAAATCAGGTAAAAATTGTCTTTGAAATGTGTGTTTTGCGAAAAAAAGCTCAATTAGTCCATCGACGTAAGGCCTTATCGCCCCAACTCCCCCGTTTAAAAAAAGTGAAAAAAACTCTCGTAAAAGCCCCTGCTCTCTAAGAACATATGCTTGGTAATTAAAGATTATATAAATGAGAAGCGGCGTCGCCGAAATAATAAAACCGGTAATCCATACAAGAGTAAAAGCGAGACCTTCTTTCAAACTTTCCTTTCGCTTTCTAAAAATTAAATAGGCCAAAAAAGATAAAGCTAGGCCCAGAATATACTGTTTCCCCATAATCGCACTACTTAAGCAAAGTGCGGCAAATAGCGCCGAAGTGGCTACTCTAAAAAGAGATTTATTGGAGAGTGCCGTATAAAGAAAATACAAAGAAACAACCATTAGGGGAGCGGCAATTGCATACCTATGGCCCATAAATATATGCATATAGTGAAGCGGGAAGAAATTGATGATTAAGGCAGACAAAAGCGTTACCCTCGTATCGTTGAAAATCCTATGAATGATAAATGTCGTAAAAAATACCGTTACAAAACCCAAAATAAGAAGTGAGAAATTAAAGACGGGAAGATTGTATCCGAATACTTTAAAAAGGCCTGAGATGTAATAATGAAAAACTACTTCGCGGCTTATTAATCCCACCGAGTCAAAGAAGGCCGGTTGGAAGGGAGCCCCACTAAATACCTGATTTTTTGCAAAATAGATATCCCATGCAGCATCGTCAAAAAGTCCATTTTGGTTCCATGGGGCGGAAGATATATTCCACAGATGGGTTGTGAAATAAAGGAGAGTGACAAAGAGTCCAATAAATAGATCCCGCCTCTTTATTTTCCCCAATATTTTCTTGATTGAGAAATTACGAGGTGCGAAAGAGTAAGAAAAAATTACAACAGCAATTACCCAGCTAATCCAGGACAGATTATTTCCAGGGAAAAGGATCATGTAGTGTAAGGAGGAAGAGACTACTGAAAGGAGTAAAAAAACAATTGAGATCGGCAGTGCTTTTTTGTGGGTAATTTTAACCTTTAAATAGTTCGCTAGCTGCCTGAAATACATGATCATAATCTCAATTGGCTGCTTTAAGTCCCCATTGTATAGCACTTGGCAATTTGCAACTATAATGAAAATAGCGAATAATATTTCGCTTTGATATGCTAGCAGACATTCCTAGTATTTTTTACTGGTGGGTCATATTATTTTCTTTAGGACTATTTAGTTTTCCATTAACTTGGAGTCTCTTACGCAAATTTTTTGATTCTGGATACGGATTATCAAAAATCTTTGGAATAATAGTTCCTTCCTATTTAGTATTTCTCTTTTCAACTCTTCATATTCTCCCTTTGAACCAGCTTTTTATTTTTGGGATTTTCGCTATCTACATCATTCTAAACTTTATTATTTATGCGAAAAATAATACCGAAATCAAAGAGATATTTAGAAAAAAACTAAAGATTTTTCTTTTAGAAGAATTTCTTTTCATCGCAGGTCTTTTTGCTTGGAGTTATGTTCGAGCCCACCAACCTGATATTAGAGGGCTTGAAAAATTTATGGACTTTGGGTTTATTAACTCGATACTAAGAAGTGAATTCCTGCCACCCGCCGATATGTGGGCCGCAGGAAAAACTATTAACTACTATTGGTTCGGGCATTTAATGACCGCGGTACTCACCAAACTCTCAGGAATTCCAGGGGCAATTACTTATAACCTCATGTTGGGAACTATTCTCGGGCTTACACTTTCTTCCGCCTTTAGTATTGCCTCGTCCCTTTTGGCTAGTTCTTTCGGTAGTCAAAGGGTAAGGATAGTTATCGTCGGAGGAGTTTTATCTGCCCTTCTTTTGGGCCTAGGTGGAAATTTCCATGCTCCATATTATGTCCTAAAAAACGGGCACGAAAAATATTGGTATCCGGATGCAACCCGCTTTATCGGCTATAACCCAGACACAAACGACAAAACAATTCATGAGTTCCCCAGTTACTCATTTATCGTATCTGACCTTCACGGGCACCTTTTGGATTTACCAGTGGTTCTAACATTTCTTGCCCTTTTGACAAGTTTTATAGTGTTCTCAAAAGAAAAGGGAGAGAAATTATTAATCACATTGGGGTTGGGGATGCTTCTAGGAATAATGTTTATGACCAATACTTGGGACTTTGGAATTTACCTTCTTGTAGCTGGGGTCACTATCGCAATTCATAACCTCGTCAAAAAGAAACTTTCTTGGGATTTTCTTTTCGAAACTTCAAAGAGGCTTCTTACCCTTTTAGTGGCCGGGTTATTTATCGCCATGCCATTTATCATTAATTTCTCCTCAATTGCCCAAGGAGTTGCTTTCGTAAATGCAAGAACCCCCATCTGGCAGCTTACAGTTCTCTGGGGATTCCCGATAGTTCTCACTATCTTTTTTATTTTTAAACTTGTAATTACAAGAAAAATTGATTTATCTAAAATTTTTGTATTTTCACTACTTATCGCCGCCTGGATTTTGATATTCTTGCCTGAGTTTATTTTTGTAAAAGACATCTACATCGGATCTCACCATCGGGCAAATACAATGTTCAAGCTTACCTATCAAGGTTTTGTAATTTTCTACCTCGCCTCGGGTTATATTATCGTCTCAATCCTTTTGTCTATAAAGAAGTTCCTCTTAAAATTTTTAGCCGTTTTGGCTTCATCGATTGTTATCGCATCTATTCTTATTTATCCCTACTTCGGAATTAAATCCTTCTATGGGGAACTTAAAAACTATAAAGGTCTAGATGGTGAGGCTTGGCTTGAAAGAGATTACCCAGGTCTATATTCAGCCATTTTATTCTTTAGGGAAAATACTTTTGGCCAACCGATAATTTTGGAGGCCGCGGGAGATAGCTATACGGACTTTAATGTTATATCGGCTTATTCCGGGCTTCCGACAGTTTCGGGTTGGTTCGTCCACGAATGGCTCTGGCGAGGTACTCCAGAATTCCCCCAGGCAAGAGCCAATGATGTAAGTCAAATTTACTTAACACAAAACCTCGAGGAGGCAAAAAATCTCCTATCAAAATATAATGTTTCATATGTGGTTGTCGGAACTTTTGAAAGACAAAAATATCCTACGCTCAACGAGGAAAAATTTGAAAAAATTGGGAGGATGGTATTTTCAAATTCGGGAGTAAATATCTACCAACTCAGTTACAATTAATCCCGGTAACTATGCAGTCAAACCAATTATGAATGTCCTCCCAGTCTCCGCTTTTGGGAATAAAGACATAAAGATTGTCATACCTTGGCGTTTCTGGAGGGTTTACCAAAAGCTCTTCCGGTAAAACGAAGGATTTCAAATTATCTTTTGATGAAAGTAGCCTTCTTGCTAAAATAGCAGAAGCTGAATCGGTAAGGTCAGTTTCTGTCGAAGTTCTTATTATTTTCCACAATTTTAAAAGTGTCTTTGGAGAAAGTAGGATTTTTCCTGAAAGAACTTTTTGGGAAGTTGCTAAAATTATCTTCTGTTGACGACGCGACCTGGCAAAATCTGTTCCTTCGTCTCCTTCCGCATTTCTCGAACGGGCAAATTTTAGGGAAGTCTCTCCATCCATAATCTGAAGTCCTTTTTCAAAATGAATAGTTTCATATCGACAAGCAAATTCAGGGTCTCCTCCACACTCGTCATTTTCTTTACCGACGATTGGGTATTTGTCGTCGCTAAAAGCTCTTTCAACTTCGACTTCGACTCCGCCCAAAGTATCAATAACTTCTTTAAAGGAAGAAAAATCGACAACAACTGCATATTGGATAGTCTCTCCGCTAATTTGTTCTATGGTAGACTTGGCCAAAATTATTCCACCCCCGCTTTGCTTTTGATTCCCCCAATAATAGACGCTATTTAGTTTGGTTCTAAGCTCAGGGATCCAAATATCCCTGGGAAGAGAAACTAGTTTTACCTCTGGGTCTTCCTTGGAAATAGATGCGAAGATTATGGTGTCGGTTAAGTCTGGAGCTTCGTGTCCTTCGCCACCTTTTCCTAAAATCAAAACGTTTGTTCGTCCATCCAAAATTTCAATCTTGTCCCTAGGTGTAAAAATAAAATCTCCACTAAGCTTCACAAATGAGCCAAAGGGAGTTTTCCCCAAGACAAACCCTACAAATAAAACTGCTAGATAAAGACCCAATATGGAAAGCCCCAATATTCCACCTCTTACCGCCCAAGTGTATTTCAAAATTCTCCTTTTGATTCTTGAAATAACCACATTGGTTTTGTTTGGGGGCTTGGGTTGGGGAACGACCGGGTCTTCCATGCTAGAATTATGCTCGTAAGGACTATTGTATTTTACATGCCAAAAGGAAACAAGCTACTTACCGGACTAAATAAAGAACAAGAAAAAGCCGTAACTTACTGCCACGGGCCTCTTTTGGTTTTAGCTGGAGCAGGAAGCGGAAAGACCAAAGTTTTGACCCACAGGGTAGCCTATTTTCTCTATAAAAAATTTGTTCTACCAGAGCAAGTTCTACTTCTTACTTTCACAAATAAAGCGGCGGGGGAGATGAAAGAAAGGGTAGCGGCATTAACCGGGACGACCCCACCTTTTTCAGGAACCTTTCATTCCTTCTGTGCCAAGGTGTTAAGAATCGACGGAAAACATATTGGAATTGCCCCCAATTTTCTAATTTATGACGGGGAAGACCAAAAGGATGCAATAAAGCAAATACTTAAGGAATTTAATATGTCGCTTGACTCATTCAGTCCCGCGGGAATCTTGGGGGAGATATCAGACGCCAAAAATCAAATGACATCAGTTAGGGGTTATAGTGAATTTGCCAAGGGTGATTGGCAAGAGGCAGTCTTTAAAGTTTGGGTCAAGTATGACGCTCTCCTAAAAGAAATGGGGGCGCTTGACTTTGACGACCTTCTAATAAAATGCGTTGAGCTTTTCGGTAAGGTCCCCGAAATTCTTGATAAATGGCAGAAAAAACTAACACACGTCTTTGTGGATGAATGGCAGGACACAAACAAAATCCAGTATGCCCTTACAAAATTACTTGTTGGAAAAAGAAAAAATATAACTGCCGTTGGGGACGCTTCCCAATCAATATATTCCTGGCGTGGGGCTGACTTTCGAAATATCAATTATCTCATCCGTGACTTCCCCGATATAAAAATCATAAACCTTGAGCAAAATTATCGCTCGACTCAAAACATTTTAGCCGCCGCAAACTCGGTAATCTCCAAAAATACCAGTCACCCAATCTTGAAGCTTTGGACGCAAAAAGGCGCTGGTGAAAAAATCAGGCTCTATTCTGCTAGAAACGGTTTGGATGAGGCAAGTTTTGTGGTAAATGAAATAATAGAATTAACAGGAAGCGGTTCTAACTTTTCCGACGTAGCAGTTTTATATAGAACCAATGCCCAGTCAAGAGTTTTGGAGGAGGCTCTTCTTCACTCTGGAATTCCTTACGTCTTAGTTGGAGGAGTCAGGTTCTACGGAAGGCGTGAAATTAAAGACGTTTTGTCATACCTCAGGCTTTTGGTTAACCCCAAAGACTCAGTATCTAAAAGAAGAATTGAGAAGTTGGGGGTAAGGCGTATTGAGAAATTCAACAGCCTAAAGGAGGATCTAAAAGATCTCGAAGGGACTACCACCCTCGATTTATTAGATGCGGTTTTAGAAAAAACGGGGTATCTCGAGCTTTACCAAAAAGAATCAGAAGAAAATTTAGCGCGTCTTGAAAACATCAAAGAACTTCGATCTGTCGCAACCGAATTTCCCAATATCAATGAATTTCTTGAAAACGTTGCTCTTGTCGAAGCAGAAGAATCAGTTAGTAAAAGAGAACTCGGTAAAAGCTCCAAAAAAGATGCCGTTACTTTAATGACATTACACGGAGCAAAAGGTCTTGAGTTTCCAGTTGTATTTATTGTTGGAATGGAAGAAGGGCTTTTCCCTCATTCCCGTTCTCTTTGGGACACGGGTCAGTTGGAAGAAGAAAGACGCCTCGCCTATGTTGGGATAACCAGGGCTAAAAATCTTTTGTATCTCTCCTATGCCACCCGCCGACTTTATTTCGGAGAAAAACTCTCAAACCCTCCCTCAAGGTTTATAATTGACATTCCAGAGAGTCTCTTACGGGGGGTTGGGGGAGATAGCTTAGTAAAAAGTTTCGGAGAATTTGACGATATTAATTTTTAAAGATATGGATAAAAACTCTTTCAACAAAGCATCTTGCCACCCATTACAAACTTGGGAATGGGGAGAGTTTAGAAAAGCATGGGGAAACAAAGTTATAAGATTACCTTTCGGACAACTCACCCTCCACAGCCTTCCGCTTCTTCCTTATAAGATAGCCGCATTTGAAAAGGGGCCAGCTCCTACAAAAAATATGCTTAACGAATTAAAAAAACTCGCAAAAGAGGAGAATTTGATATTTATTAAACTCGAGCCCTCCGTTAGCGAAAACCTAGAAAAATTAAAGAATCTTCTTAGTGAGTACGGTGCTACAAAAGGAAAGACTCTTTTTACACCGACGACTTTTTGGATAGACCTGACAAAGTCCGAAGAGGAACTTTTAAAAAGTTTTCATTCAAAAACCCGCTACAACATCCGACTCGCTCAGAAGAATGGAGTCGAAGTAGTTGAGGATAACTCTGAAGCCGCCTTTAAAAAATATCTCGAATTAACCAAGGAAACGGTTAAGCGTCAGGGATTTTACGCCCACAACAGGCGTTACCATGAGCTTATGTGGGAACACCTCCACCGAAAACCTGTTTCCGAGGGAAAAGAACCGATAGCAAGACTTTTGACCGCTCGTTATAAAAGCCAAATAATTACCGCCTGGATAGTATTTGTCTGGAAAGACTTTCTTTATTACCCATATGGTGCTTCAACCGAAAAGCATAAAAATATCATGGCCAATAATTTAATGATGTGGGAGGCAATACGTTTTGGGAAATCCTTGGGACTTAAGACTTTTGACCTTTGGGGACGCGAAGAAGGAAAAGGATTTACAAAGTTTAAGGAAGGCTACGGTCCCCAAGTTGTAGAGTTTTTAGGAACTTGGGATTTGCCTACCAGTCCTTTTTATTGGCCGTATAGGATTCTGGAATCTCTGCGCTGGATATTACTTCGGGCCAAAAGTAAATTTTCTAAGCCTTCATTTTGATGGTCGATATTAGACAAACCAGTGAGTATGCAAGGTATCTTTCAAAAATCGGGTGGGAAGTTGAAAGAATCGCGGGGGTTAACTATTTCATAAAAAAAATTCCCCTGATTGGTTCTGTATTAAAAGTCCAAAGACCGGAAGAAATCCGAATTAATAAAATTAATGATTTGGCAAAAAAATATCGAGCCTTTCAAATCATCGTTGAACCGAAGAAAGAACTCGATGCAAAATTTTTAACGTCGGACGGGTTTAAATTAAGTAAGTCCCCATACCTTCCCACAAAAACGTTATTTTTGGACCTTGGCAAAAGCGAGAAAGCTCTTCTTGCAGGATTCAAAAAGGATGCGAGGGCGGCAATAATCCACCATGAAGAAGTTGTAAAAAGTGAGGCTAAAAGGGTGATTAATAGTGGTAAAAACTTAGAAAGTACTATAGGACCCTTCCGGGATGCATGGAAGAATTCTGTGGGGCTAAAAAGGTACATCCCTCCCCTATCTCATTTACTTGTCCTAAAAGGGTCCTTTAAAGATAACTCTCTTTTTATTACGACTGCTGAAAAAAATGCCGGGGCCATTTTTTTGATAGGAGAGGGAGTCGCCTACTACTGGCAGGCATTCACAAATAAGGAAGGAAGGCGCAGCTTAGCGCAATATAAAATTGTCTGGGAGGGAATAAAATGGGCGAAGGGCCGTGGGGCAAAAGTTTTTGATTTTGAGGGAATTTATGACGAGCGTTTTGCCAATAAATCTTGGCTTGGGTTCACCCACTTCAAAAAATCTTTTGGGGGTTACGAAGTAACTTATCCTGGATGCTTCACAAAGGTAATGTTACCTATTCGACTACTTCCCAACCCTACAAAAAAGTGAATATTCACAATTTTGGCAGAGCATGTTGCCCGAACACGAAAAGTCCGACTCCTCAATTTGTTTCTTATAATCCTCGATAGTCTTTCTCGCCTCCTCGAGTTGCTCCTTAGTCCTTGTCGTAGAAACTATTTGGGGGGTGTCAAAATAATAAAGTGAGAGTTTAACTTTTTCGGGGGTCCTGGCAAAGGGAAATTCCGGAATAGAGGTGGCAGCAAGGGCATAGATTGAAAGCTGTAAATCCTTATCAGCATCATTCTGAAGAAGCGGGTTTGCCCCAGTTTTGTAGTCGATAATTTCAACGTTATCCCCACGTACGTCCACCCTGTCCATTTTTCCTCCCACTCTTAGTTCATTGAGTCTGACGACAAAAGGTTGCTCCATGGAAACCGGAATGTTTTTTGGGTCAAAAGTATTCTTTATATAGTGTTTTAGCAATCGTTTGGCTTTTTCGAAAGATCCCGCCTCATGTTTTTTTCCCAAATATCCCTCACTAATCCAGTTTTCTCTAAGAGCCTTATACATCAAAGTCTCGGTTGGTTTTGCCCCCTTTGTAACCGCCTCGTAAAATCCTTTCATAGTCGCGTGGAAACTATTACCAAAACTTTGAGAAGAGTTTGGAGGTGTCGGAACTTTATAAATATATTTTAGTTTGTAGTGAAGAGGACAAATTCTAAAGGTTTCGATTTGGGAATATGATAAATAATCGACGTGGAGCTTTGGGGTTTCAAATTTTGTGTCCGGTATTTTGGCGGGTTTATAGTCCAGAAATGATAATTGTTGATGGTTAACTGCTAGCTCGGCGGGGAAAGCTCCTTCGCCCAGGGCCTCGAAAATAAATGGCGAGAGTCGTTTTTCCCTTTTTCCTTCACCATAGTAATCTGCCGCTGAGAATATTAACAAATCTTTGGCCCTGGTCATGCCAACATAAAAAAGTCTCCTTTCCTCTTCCAGGTGATAATCCCCTACCGGAAGTACCTCTTTTATAAGTACGTCGGGAATCGGAATTTGCTCGCGTCTTTCAATAGTAGGAAATCTAGCGGCTACCAGGTTAACTAAAAATACGACGGGAAACTCAAGACCCTTAGCCGAATGCGCGGTGAGAATATTAATCGCATTAACCTCTACCCAATCAACGTCCGCCGCTAAAGGCGACTCCCCCAGCTCAGAAGATAATTCCAACCAGTCAACGATAGCGGGAACGGTTGCGTCCTCGTGGTCCACTTCGTAGGTTTTGAGTTTGTCGAAAAGCTTTGAAATATTTGCCGCCTTTTTTTCGGCCTCTGCACTCTCTGGTGAAAGCATTTTGGTTAAAAGTCCCGTGTCTGATAAAAAGTAATAAAGAAGCTGCCCAGCCGTTTCGCGTCTAACAAGCTTTAAATGTTTCCCAATTATTTCTAAAATTTCTT
>CAYNFU010000004.1:0-37344 GCA_964396785.1 uncultured Gammaproteobacteria bacterium
TAAACAGCGGATAAATTTCTGAATAATGATAAGTTCTCTCATATCTGTCATTTTCATTTGAATCGTGGATGATAACATAATTGGCGAGGTTGGCAAGTCTTTTTACCGCTACGACCCTCTCGGAGTCGGGAGTCTGGTCAATCAAAACCACATCCCAGGGTCTGTCGATCTTGGCATCAGCGTAGTTTTCAACAAAGTTAATCTCGTGGTTGGGACATTCGTAGTGGTAGTCAATGAAGAATTGCAGCCAATTTCGGAAGTTCTCGTAGCTCACCAGTTTGCGGTTTGAAAGGATGCACTGATAGTGCAGGTAGGGGGTAGAGAACACCCCCATCCCTAGCTCTAAAACGTCGCCCGTGGTTTTGGACATAGCTTTAATAAGGGCGGGCAGGTGAGTGCCATAGTTGCCTGATACGTTCATTCTATATGCCATGTTATTTGTTTTCCTTGCGGTAGTTTACCAAAAGTTCCCGCCAGTTCTCAGGCCAGGTCGGCATGGGCATAAATCTTTCCAATATCCAGTCGATATTATGGATTCTCTCAGCCCACTTGTCGCCCATCCAGTAGTGGGCAAAAAGGTTATATGTGTATTCGGTCTGCGCGTTACTCATGTGGAAGCCCCGTCTGTTGGCGTCCTGGTGCATATGGGCATACCAAGTCTTTTTATTGACCATTATTTTGCCCTCCCACGGGCCCAACCAAGTCTTGAGGGTCAAATAGACACTATCTTGGCCGTGTCCGAACGGGTCATAGTTAGGAAATCCGCCCAATTTATTCAGGAAGAAGTCCCTATCCACAAACCAACCCGATCCATGCAGCGAGAGGGTTTCATCAATCATGTATTTGGGCTTATTTTCCCTTTCTAGGGTTCTTTCCGGCCAATGACCGCCTGCTTTGAACCTAAACCCTTTAGGGTCGGTGAAAGGGCAGCATAGGTAGAAGTAATCATAGTGTCTGTCATCTTGCCAGGCCCATTTTATGGGGTCGAGGACGTAGAAACGGGGAGTAACTATCCAATTATCCTGCATATCTGCCTGCAGGATCTCGTCAAAGCCTTTTCCGAACGTGCAGTGTGCGTCGGTCTTATATATATACTTACCCGTTGCCATAATCGCCAGGATATTGATCAGCGTTTTTAAACCTACGTTATCCGGCAACTTCACTGTCTTAAAATTTGGATAGTCCGGAAAGTCTTGATAGGCGGGTCCGTTGAAACCGACAATTACTTCAAACTCTCCCGTTGCTTTCTCGTAGATTTCCTTGACCGTCCTTTGCAGAACGCTAACGTCGGGAGAAACTTCAAAAATTTCGTTGCAGCTTGGTACGATGATTGATACTTTACTCATGATGTTTTACCGTTTTCTTAAAGTCTGCGAGATTGGCCGAATTATAGAAAATACCGCTCATGTTAGTTCTAGGTATAGCTTTGAGATATTATCAATGTGGTATTTTTCTGCTTTTTTTAAACATACTTTCGCTATGTCGTTATATAAGGTGGGATTACTCCTAAGCTCGTCTATTTTTGCCAAGCACTCCTCTGGCGTGTTCACTCCTATATAACAACCTTCAACCTCCTTAAAAGAAGGTTCGTCAAACATGAGCGCTATGGTGGGAACTCCAAAAGATGCGGCATTGGTTATTTTCAGAGGGCTGGATAGCTGTTTTTTCCAAGGTCTCCACTCAAGATGAATGTCGATGTTCTGGTGGAATTTCGCAACAGACGTCCTAGGGTAAAAATGAGACCATTCCAATAACTGCATACCCCTTTCGGCCAAGCCCTTCCTTATTACCTCCGGAATAAATTGAAACGCTGCGGGCGAACCAGTTACTCCCACTCTGGTTACTACATTCCTGACGTCTGCTCTTTTAGCCCTTTCAAAATTTAGGTGATGATGAGGAATCGTAACAATCTTGTTTTTTATGTACTGGACGAGAACTTCAGTGGAGTGGTCTGAAATTGAAATACATCCTACCTCGGGGTACTTCCTTAAGGTGTGTCTAAGTTCAAAACCATCATGGATGTCTATGTACGAGTGTTTCTCGAACTTGTAATCTTGTCCGCGTCTAATCATGGGTTTTACATAAATGCAAATGTCGTTTTCGTAGCCGCTTGGGGGATTAAGCCTGGCATTGGGCATATAGGCGGCAAGCTGTTCACCACGAATTATTGAGGATACCCTCATTAGATGTCCCTTTGCTTCAAACGCTGGTTTGGCAAAAATACTTATCATTGTAAACCTCCTTGTTTCACATAAAACCAACTACGGTATCTATCCCGCTTTAACTCTCCGTGTCTGATTCCCATGACAGCGAAGATGGGTATCATCTGGTAACACCTTGCATAAGCGATTAGACATCTTTTTACATGGTTAAACTTTTTGTAAGAGTAATAAACGTAGTCATGTCCAGAGATAATTCCTCCCGGCCTGACTTTCCTGAACCAATACTGCAAATCCATAGCAAAGTTGGTAAAATCATGGTTGGCGTCAATATAAACGAAGTCTAGCGAATTGTCCACAAAGTCCGTAAGCGCGTCCATTGAGAACTTCCTTATAATCTTGTAGTTGTCGCCGAACGGAGTTAATCTTTTAACCGCTTCTTCGTAGCATCCTTCAAAATAGGTTTGCGGTAACTTATATGGGTTGTAGTCTTCATAACAAGTATTTGACCAGGGGTCGACGCCGAACATTTTTACACTAGGAATGGTCTTCATCATATATTCCGAGAACAGCCCTCTGTCTACGCCGACTTCCACGCCCAATTTGAAACCCAGTTCCGCAAAGAGTTTTATCAAATCGGCGCTTCCCTTCATCCCTTCAACGTCAACCTGGTGTTGCCTACCAATGTTTATCTTGTATTTCTTAATTATGTAGTCGAGCGTTTTCATTTTGTAAGCCACTTTTTCCTCTCCTCTCTAATTTTAGGAACCGTTAAAAGCAGATCTACTGTTTGAGCGACGTCCAACCTTCTCGTATTCTCCGAGGTAAAAGGCGTCGGAATCTCAATATGTTTCTTTTTATCCGAGGGAAGGTATCGATTGTAATCAAGCCCTTGGCTTTCGGGGGGAACGGCAAAGTAGTTCTCAAGGTCAAAAGCTCGTTGAGTCTCGCCTGAGGAAACAAGGGTTTCGTGTAGTTTCTCCCCGGGCCTTATTCCAACCTCGACATATCCTTTCTTGAAATTGAATATCTTGCACATGGCCTTCGCCAATGTTTCTATCGTGCAGGCGGGAGACTTCCGAATATACATATAGCCTCTCTCACCTTTAGCAAAGGCATACAAAACAAGGTCAATAGCATCACCAAGGGTGAGAAGAAACCTTGTCATGCCAGGATGGGTAATCCTCAACTTCTCGCCCGCGTGAATCTGGGAAACAAAATAGGGAAGAACCGACCCTCTTGAATACATAACATTGCCATACCTAACCCCACAAAGGAGAGTGTTTATGTTTTTTGAAGAAGCAATCATAACTTTTTCCATAAGTGCTTTGGTCATTCCCATGGCGTTAATAGGATAAACTGCCTTGTCTGTACTTAAAACTACCAAGCGTTTTACTTCGTGTTTAATGGCAAGGCTAATAACATTCGAGGCACCTAGGACATTCGTCTTAACAGCCTCAAGTGGGAAAAACTCACAGGCGGGAACCTGTTTTAAGGCGGCGGCGTGGAAGATGTAATCAACTCCTTCAACCGCTCTTTCAACCGCCTCTTTATCCCTGACATCCCCTATAACAAAACGCAAAAGACTACTTTGATATTGATTACGCATATCTTCTTGTTTTTTTTCATCCCGGCTGAAGATAATTATTTTCTTTGGACCAATGGGCAACAATTTATCTGTAAGGGTGTTACCAAACGACCCTGTTCCTCCTGTTATTAAAATAGTTTTACCTTTTAGGTGTTTCATAGAAATTCCTATTCTTGATATATTCTGCTAGTTCTCCAACCATCTGTTCTATTGATAAAGGAGATTTATAGCCCATATCCTTCCATAGGCCGTTATTAACCTCACCGTGTATCGTATGTAAAGACCTGTTAATTCCAACGTCTGTTTGAAACTCTTTAATACGAATATCCTTCCTATCGAATTTATCGGCAAAGATTGTAAGCAGCTCATGTTTGCTTACGATATCTGCGGGAACGAAATGAAGATGGTTTGGAATACGTCGCTTTTTCTTTATGAGTGCGTAACACAATTTCGCAAAGTGCAAGGTCGTTATACCATTCCAAAAGTGATAAACATAACCTTTTACGGTTGCCCTCTTTTTCTGAGATAAAAACCATTCAAGTAGAGAAACTTTACTATTGCGGTCAGGACCGACGATGGAAGTCCGGATGTTATAAAAATTCTTTGCTTCAACTTCTCCAAGACTGCTCGTTTTTCCGTAAATATCTGTGGGGTCAAATTCGTCATCTTCTGTATAATTTCCTTTTCTACCTGAATAAACACAATCGGTGGCTATCTGAATAATTTTGGCTCTGGGAGCTTTCTCGGCAATCGTATAAGGAAAAAGTGAGTTAATGAGTATCGCTTTCTTCGGGTCGGTCAGTTTCTGCTTTATTATTCCTATGCAGTTTATTATGTAGTCGTACTTATCAAAACGGACTTTGTCTAAATCTTTCCTTAAAGGCGCGGTTATGTCCAAGCTCTTTGTGGAAAGATAGTCCAAGACCATTGACCCCAACATCCCTGTAGAACCTAATATGAGAACTTTCATTGTTGCGAGTTTGCCCAGACTTCCTTCCAGTTCTTTTCCCATGTCGGCATGCCCGGAAACTTCTTTTCAACCAACCAAGCAATATCGTGAATGCGCTCTTTCCAGCGATTGTTCATCCAATACTCAGCCGACCAATTGGTGCTGTTGATAAAACTTTGATTTTCCTTCCGGCTTATATGATACATTCTTCCATAATGCTTGCCTTTATGAAGATGGGCATACCAGGTTTTCTTGTTCACCTTCAATGCTCCGCCGCCAAGCCACGTTTTGTTGCCTATTTCCTGGGATTCTTGGGAAAACTGTCCGTAACCTTCTTCGCTTAAGCCATGCAAGAAGTTGTCGAAGTGATTTTTGGTCATAAACCAACAAGAGCCCTGCATGCTTGGAGTGTCGTCAATATCATATTTCGGTGCTGTTCGCTTTCTTTGTCTGTCCCACCACTCAACTCCATGCATTCCGTCGTCGTGGGCTTTGCCTTTTTGAGGATAACAAAGAAATAAATAATCTCTATACGGTCTTGTCTTGTTTATTTTCCAGTTTTCAGCATCTAATGAGTATCTGCGGGGGATTTGTACCCAATTGTCTTTAAGATGATTTTTGATTAATACTTTGTCAAAGCCGGGGGCAAACATACAATGGTCGTCTGTTTTCATTATGTATTTGCCCTTGGCCAAGGCCACAGCCGCATTTATTCCCCACCTCATGCCTTTTACGGAACCTGGATGAATATAGGTAACTCTCTTATCTTCTACCAGTGGATCAGGCCAATTCTCACCTACGGTTACGATTACTTCAACAAAGGTAGCCACCTTTTCCAATACATCTTGGATTGTTTTTGTTGTAAAGGGACTATTTCTATTGGGTATGATTACAGATAATACCGGCATTTAATTTTCCTTATTATATCTAATCTCAAGAAGATTTCTAGAAGCGATAGTTATGCCCAACTTGCTGCATTTCGAACAACCAGGAGTTTGTCGTCACGATATCGTCTGCCGTTACTAGCCCTAAGCGATATTAAGTGTGTATCGAATTGCCTAAGCTTTTTTTCGATACCCAGATCAATAACGTCCTCAATGACATAAACAACGTCCTTTTTAACTAGGGGCATTAATCTTAAACAAGTAGAAATCTGATCTTGGGGGAGATGACTGCCGTCATAAATTAAAAGATCAATATTTGCGCCTGTAGTTTCAATAAGATTTGTAAGATCTCCCTTTTTTGATTGATCAGCCAAAACTGTTTTTATCCTTCCATCTTGAAACATCACTTGAGGGTCAACATCGGCCCCATAAATTTTGGCGAAAGGGAAAAAATCCTTCCACATATAAAGACTCGGTCCAGTTATGTGTTGAAAGTGAGACCCCGGTCTTTTTATCTTAACTCCAATCTCAAGAACTTTTCCAACAGACCATCGTTGTGAGTTTAGTAAATCATAATAAAATGATGTAAAGGGGTGCTTAATTTTCTCGCATTTGTCAGTTCTGTATTTGAAAGCAAGCTTACAAAGTGGCGTTTCCTCAGCTGGAACCTGATAACCCATTCCAGCAATATTAGCTAGAGTATATTTGTCTAAGACAGCGTTTATAGTGTTTTTGGTGGCTTTATTCATTTAGTAAAATACTAGCACAGTCTAAATAAAAATTCACTCTCTCTATTCTATCTATAATTAAAGTTTCTAGTCTTGAGAATGTTTCCAACCCTAACTAAGTCACGGGGTGTCGTAAGATCTCCAATAAAGCTCCGAGAGTTTACAGGAAATACTTTATAGTCGCGGACGAATAACCCAACCATTGTACTTAAATAATACTCACCCCTTGTAAGTTCCAGAGTGTAATTAAAAATATCTGTATTTAACACCATCACCCCGTCAACGGCCAAGTTGAATTTGGGGTTTTTTGGCTTCTCAATAATTTTTTTAATCGTACCGTCTTTTCTCAAATAAACCATCCCGTGAGCTTGAGGATTGCGCGATTTAAAAACCAGAATACTCAAATCTTTAGTTAAACAATTTTTAACATCTTTGGGGTTCGGAATTTCATCGCCATAAACAAAAAGAAATCTTTCGTTGCCTAGGTATTTCTTCGCAGCCATAAAACTATATGCGCTTCCTTTATCAGACCCCAAAACATATCTGATGCTCCTGTCGCGGTTTTTCTTGCCTATATATTTTTTTATTTGACTACCAAGATATTTGACCACAATAATAACTTCATCGATCTCGGGGCCTAAAGACTCTAAAACATAATCAATTATCGGTTTGCCGTTCACTTTAAGAAGGGGTTTTGGAGTTCTTAGCGTTAGGGGTTTCATCCTTTCTCCCTTACCCGCAGCAAGTATCACCGCCTTCATTGTTTTAATAACTTCTGCTTTCGCATCGTGGTGTATGTCTTTTTCCAATAGTTTATGGCTTCAGGATAACTTCGGACCCAGTTAACATACTCCCTCACACTATCTTCCAACGTACGCTTTGGCAACCAGCCGAGTTTCTTAAGCTTATCGATATTCATTTTTGAATTACGTGGGGAGTTAATTCTGAACTCTCCGGTAGGTTCTAGTTTAGAGGGAGTCCCAGTAACCCTGCAAACGGTTCTGGCTAATTCAATCACGCGGGTTTCTTTACCACTTCCCACATTGAATACTTGATAGTCGGCCTTTTTGTTTCGCAGTACAAGCAGGTGTGCGTCTACGACGTCGTGTACATTCACGTAGTCGCGAATCTGCCCCGCATCCTCCTGCATCACTATCGGAAGCCCCGCGAGAGCCCTGACGCAAAAGTCTCTTAGGGCTCCCGAATAAAAGTGCCTGAAAGATTGCCGGGAACCCTGAACAATGGAATAACGTAGGGCCACGGTAGGTATCCTGTAGGTTTTAGCGAGTGTAAGACATAACTTTTCAGAAGCAACTTTCGATATGGCATACGGAATTTGCGGTCGGAACTCATCTGTTTCTTCTTCAGGCAAGATTTTTGCAATTTTATTATCCCTAGGACAGACTACCTCCCACTGATGCTTCGTGAGTTGAGATTCACTCCTGGGCTCGGCATAAAATACTCCGTGCTTGGTACACAAATATTTGCCTTCACCATATGGAGATTGAGAAGAGGCGACTATGATCTTTTTAACCGGAAGTTTATTCTGAACAACAATCTCATAGAGTAGAGCCGTACTCTTAACGTTCACTTCAAAATACTTGCTAAAATCCAAGTGATAGTCCATATAAGAGGCCAAATGGAAAACATAATCAACTCCTCTGAGCGCTCTAATCCAGTCTTTCTTTTTTCTCACATCCCCTTTCATAAATTCTGCCTTTTTATTAAACCAGTCAGGGAGTTTGCCGTTGTGGGTGGGAGCAGAAAGATTGTCCAAAACGCGTACCCGGTAGCCTTTATCAATTAGACTGTCCACAAGATGGCCGCCAATAAAACCCGCCCCTCCGCTGACCAATGCCACCCTTTTTTGCTTCATATTTTGTATGACATTTTCCATTTCCATGGTTAATATTGCAAGAGGGAACTTAAATCTATATGATGAGGCATGATTTTTGTCAGGGCACCTTTTCGCATTCCTCTTGGGGGGGGTGGAACAGATCTCCCGTCTTACTATTCAAAATTCGGCGGCGCTTTAATTTCGGCAGCTATCAACCGTTATATGTTTATAACAATAAATAGACTGATTGTGGAAAAACAGATAAGAGTAAAGTACGCTCAAACGGAAATTGTTAACCATGTTCGCGAAGTGAAACACGACTTGGTTAGAGAAGCCCTGCGACTGACCAATATCACAGATTCTATCGAAATTAATTCAGTTGCCGACCTTCCCGCGGGCGTTGGAATGGGCTCCTCGGGAAGCTACCTGGTAGCCCTTTTAAAAGCCCTTCATACGCTTAAAAACGAATATGTCTTAACAAAAGACCTCGCCGAAGAAGCTTGTAAAATTGAAATAGAGAAACTGGGCAGGCCCGTCGGAAAACAGGATCAGTATATTGCAGCTTTCGGCGGTATTACCAAGCTTAATATAAGAAAAAATGGGGGAGTTAGAGTGAAACGCTTAGCTCTAAAGCCGGCTTTTGTCAGAGATTTGGAAAATAGCCTTCTAATTTTTTATACAGGCATAAAGCGTGAGGAAAAACAAATACTAAAAAAGCAGAATAAGGCAACCCGCCACAACAATAAAAGAGTTATAGAGAACTTGCATCTTATCAAGTCCATTGGCCT
The DNA here is from genome assembly GCA_964396785.1 of uncultured Gammaproteobacteria bacterium. GTDB lineage: Bacteria > Patescibacteriota > Microgenomatia > UBA8517 > UBA8517 > RBG-16-42-24. Next base: position 8,934 of record CAYNFU010000004.1, read on the forward strand.
TAAGATTGAGAGGGCTTTAATCAGGAATGATATTGATGCTTTCGGCAGGCTAATGCACGAGCATTGGATGGCCAAACGCAATCTGTCCTCAGGGGTAAGTTCTTCCCGAATCGACCATCTCTACCAATTGGGTATCAAAAACGGGGCTTTAGGTGGTAAAATTATGGGAGCCGGAGGAGGAGGTTTTCTTCTTTTCTGCTGCCCCGAGGGCAAGACACAAGTTAGAAAAGCCATAGAGAAAGAGGGCCTAACTGAGCTGTTTTTCCATTTTGACATGGAAGGAACAAAAGTTATCGCCGATTTCTGATTGATATGGAACTTGAGCTTGACAACTTAATAAAGAAAACTATATATTTCGCAAAAGAATATGTGCGCTGAAACGATTCATCAAGATACTGAGTTCCAAAGAAGAAGGAGAGCGTATTTTCAAGACTTTATGATACGCCACCGTCCTCAAGCTCGCATTTACAAGGAAAAGGGACTCTTAAACGAAGAAGGTTCGAAAGGATGGAGAAATGTGGCGAGACACCAACTTTTATCGGCAGTGATGACAGAAACAGTGTTGGAACTTTTAGGAATGCCAAGAGATGAGAGCGAGCGGCTAATCAATCTGTCTCTTACCCACGACGTTGACAAGCGAAGACAGCAGGAAAGCTTGTCTAGAGAAGGGGTGATTAGCGATGAACTCAATAAGAGCCAGCGGCCTCTTGTTGCTACAAGCACAAATTTTATAGGTTTTAGCGACTGGGAACTTCCGGAATTTATTCTCCGCTATGTTGACTCAAGTATTGGTGAAAATCCTAAACAAAGTAGTGCTGGTCACTGGTATGGCGTCCGCGATCCGAAGAGCTTACCCGAAGTTGTAATTTTGCCGTGGAGGCAGAGAGTCCAAATGTTTAAAGCAAATAAAGCAGACGAAGGAGAAAAAGGAATGCCCTTATATGGAATGACAACTTGGGATAAATTAGAGCAGATAATGGTAACTATAGAAAGCGATTTGTTCAGAAGGATAATAGAGAAAAATCCCAATTTAGCTAAAAAATATACCACCCCATCCCAGTTGACTGGGTTAATCGAAGACAGAATCCACGAGAAGATTCTAAACTCATGAAAGAGGCATTATTTCTCGACCGTGACGGAGTTATAAACAGGATGGTTAAATATAACTACGGCTGGGATTCACCGCAAAATCCCCAAGACGTAGCCCTTGTAAATGATATAGAAAAAGTTATTTCCTGGGCAAACAAAAAGGGGATTACTCTAATTGAAGTTTCAAATCAGCCGGGTGTTGCCAAAGGCAAAATGGATCAAAAGACCTCTGACGCTATTGAAAAAAGGGTTCACCAGCTCTTAGGGGATAGAGGGGCTTTTGTCGATAAGGTCTACATTTGCCCGCACCATCCTGAGGCTGTAGTTGCTCAGCTTAAGGCAGTATGTGACTGCAGAAAGCCAAAGCCGGGCTTGCTGATTAAAGCGGCCGAAGAGTTAAAAATCGATCTGGGAAAAAGTGTTTTTCTTGGCGATAAAGCCAGTGATGTCCAAGCCGGAAGGGGAGCGGGGTGCAAAACCATTATTTTCATTCACGCCGAGGATGCGGGCGATAAAGTGGAAGAAGCCAAGAGGGCAAAAGCCGATTACAGATTGTTTGAAATTAGAAAAGCCATCCCGATTGTAGAAAAAATGCTTAAATCAGCGTAATCTTACCCTTTACGCTACGGTAGGCTTGATTGAATTCTTCGACGGTTTCTACTCCTCTTTGGGTAAACATCCACTCGCTAAGTAAATTTGGCGGAATGGTAACAATATCCGCTCCCGCCGTGAATGCTTTCTCGATCTGGTCGATATTTCTGATACTGCCGACAATAATGCGTGTCGGCAGATTATGAGTAATAAGATAGTTCAATGTCATAATTATGCTTTGAGCCGCATCTGGAACTTTTTCCAATGCTTCTTTCCTTTTCATACCGCCCCTTACCAGCCCTTTTACTATTTGCTGCTTGGCCTCGTCGCGCCTTGCCCAAAACAAACTGACGTAATTATCACCATCTGCGCGACTTAGGCGAAGGGCCTCGGCAGCCCCAACCAATTGTCCCACGCCAAGCCCCAAGGTGGCATTTACTCTGATTCCTTCTCGGCCTAATTTGTAGATAACTTCAAAAGCCTTCTCGGGATTCCTCGGGTCCATGGGAATTTTGATAACAGCGTTTCCCGGGAATCTTTTGGTGTATTTCCTTGCCAGATTCAACATTTCGTTCTGGGTCATGTCGGAGTCGGGGATCTCAATTGAAATTGGAAACTTCTTGCCGACTATTTTTACCATATTTGAAATATGCTCGGGTATATTCAGAATGCCTTCCTTTTGTAGAATTAAGGGGTTGGTTGTAGCGCCTCCCAGAATATGGGCATCAAACCACTTCTTTAGGCCTACAAGGTTAGCAGAGTCATAAAAAATGCCGGAGGAGTTAAGCGGTTTTCTTTCTGCCATTAATGTTTTTAATCCTTTCTTTAAGATCAAAAATTATCGGGTGATGCAGGGCTACATGCATAGCCTCTATTACTGGGGTTCCATATGGTTCAGTGTTTACCCCAATTACAACCGAAATATCTGCCATCGTTGCCATTGCGCCTCCATCAAAGCCAGAAAAACCGATGATTTTAGCTTTTCTTTCCTTTGCGAGCTTCATAGCAGCAACCAAATTTTGAGACCAAGGCCCTGCCTCGTCTCCCTGCTTAGATCCTCCGTGTACTGAAAATCCTACCAATACATCGTCCTTTGTAATCCATTGTTCAAGCTGGCCCGCGAATACAGATCCCCAGCCTTTATCATTAACCCAAGCACTGACAAGAGGGATGTTATCTACCAGAGAAATTGCTTTAAATCCGGGCTTACCGTCAACCATTGTCGTTTTGGCCAAGTCTGCAGCAAAGTGCGTCGCGGTTGATGCGGACCCGCCGCAGCCCATTGTAAACACAGTTCCTCCTCTTTTATAACATTCAAAAAGTGTTTCTACTACTTTCTCGTATTGGGAAGAGTCTACAAAATCAAGGGAGCACTTTGCAATTAAACCGAAATACTTACCAGGGGAGAACACCTCGTCTTTCATGGGCACCATAATAACACAATACTCAAGTTTCTTGTCTAGGACACATTATTGGAAACAACCAGTGTCGGCTCTTCGGTCACGATTAAGTCGTTAGTTGGGGCTATCATCATGATTGTTTTATGTACTTTAGTTCCAACCCTCTTTTCGTAACCGAAGCAATAGTAGCGGATGCGCTCCTCTTCCTCGGTTCCTGCATTAAGAACTTTATTGCGGTAAAAATGGATAAGCTTCATATTGGGGTCAGAAAACAAAAGGGTATAAGTTTGGGGGTTAAAAGGAGATACCATTTTAAAGAGAGCCAGCCTGTTCTGGTCGATTTCGGCAAATTGGTGGAAGACGCCGTCGTCCCCGAATTGTTTTAATACACCCCCGTCCTCGTAAGTTACTTCCCACTGCCAAACTTCGGGGGGAGCACTAATCCATTTTTTTAAGTCTTTGCGAAAGAATTTGTGCTTAAGCATTGTATCGCTATTAAATAGTCTTGTGCTGCCTTTTGGTTTGTCGTGCCGCTCGAATAGCTGTTAAGATGTCACTTTCGGACAGCTTGGTTATCTTTTTTTCGACAGCAACTCCTTGCGGGGAAGCCTGAGTTTCAACGCTGAAATGTTCAGCTTGTTTGGGAGAGTGTCCGGTGGCGGGACAGCGATGGGTTAGGTAAGCCGACTGACTTTTGAATGTTTTTGAGCATTGACCACAAAGATGTTTAACCATATTTTAGGCAGTCTCGTCGAATTGATAATTCATAACGGTGGTGCTTCCCGCCAAAGCGGCCTCGGTGGTTTGAATCTGGTGCACCAGAAAGTCGGAATAGCCGCTTTTGGTTAGGCTGCCAGTTAGGCTACCGCCTATTCCCAAATTGGCAGACCCGGGGGCGGTTGTGGGCATGCTGAAAACGGCGGCGGTTGATGTGGAGTCTGTCGGAGTGCGGTACTTGGTCTCTCCGCCATATGAAGAACTTGTTGCATTGGTTAGGTGTATGGCATTGGCTCCCAGGCTCCCGGAGCGCCATACCCGGATATTATTTATCATACTTGAAGTACCCATATCTATAACATGGATAAGCTGCCATTTTTCAAAGGAATTCTTTCCTGGGGCTATAGGGTTAGCAATTGGATTTAAATTGGAGGCGTCTACGCTTCCCATGTTGGAATTGGAAACGTTATGGGTTAAGGCAGGAGAACTTGATTTTCCGTTTTCTTCGTCAACTTCGACTGTAGAAGCCATTCTTTATGTATAATAGCAGTATTCTAGGAAGCCGTAAACTGATCTCAAAAAACACCGTCAAAGTAATTGTATTTCAGCTTGGCTCGGTTTGACCAGTTTATTGTGAAGTTACTGTCCCCTTTGGTGTAAAGAAAAGCCTCATCTTCGCCTTCCCTCATAATAAACCACCCCCCATCCTTGTTGACAAAGCCAAAGTAAGAGGGTATCGAATCATCTATTTGGGAAATATTGTAGCCCTCAGTGGGGGAGCTTTCAGCTGGATTGATAATGTTTCCTGAAGTATTTTTAAGGGTTACTGATTCAAGACTATCTACATTACCCAAAAAAGAAGGGATAGTCGATCTTTTGCTAAATATTCCAAGAATAACTGCCAAGATTCCTGCGGAGCCTATTAGTTTGAGGAAATTTCTGCGGTCAACGTCTAGTTTACCTGTCGGCGCTAGCAAGGATTTAGATTCAGACTGTTTGTATGCGGTTCTTCCGCCTTTGGATAGAAGTAAAGCTTCTTTACGACGTGGCCAGACCAAAAGTAGAAAGTAAAAGGCCATGGGAGAGAAAATCAGGGAACTCACAAATTGGGGAATATTTAAGGAAGAAAAAAAGCTAAGGCTGACAACGGTTGTGGTAACAATGAAACAATAATAGACAATTACCCGCCGGAAGCCGGTTTTCTGATCAAAAACAGGGGTCTTGTGTAAAATATGCTCCACCAAAACGTAGATCAAATAGGCCGTAACCGGGAGAAAGAGTGTTTGTAATATTCTCGCGGCTAAATCAATTTTGGCAACTAGTCCCGTAATCGACACAAACAAAGAAAGTAAGATGACCAAAATTAAGAATAAGGATCTGAAAGTTTTCATATAAGAACAGGAAAAAAGCCTCAAAAACTGATTACTTCAGTTTACCATATGCTAGAAATGTTTTTGCAAATCAAAAAAAAGTTGCAAACCCCGCAAAGTGGAGATATTATTCAAGTTGATGTACGAACATATTCTTTTTCTTCTTTACTGGCTTTTGAATTCTCTGGCGCTGTATCTTTTAGGATTAATCTTTCCCTCCTCAGTTGTTTTGGGGAATTTCCGCCTCCTTCCCTTCGAAGCCGCTATTTACGCTGGTTTCTGGCTCACGTTTTTTGTTTGGACGATGTGGAATTTTGTGTCAACCCGTAAAGTAACACTTGAGCCGTTTTTATTAAGATTCCTTTTTTTCTTTTTTGTGAACGGTCTTGGGATTTGGATAATTTCCCGATATGCGAAGTATACGGGATTGGGGATAGCAAGTTATTGGTGGGCACTGCTTTTGGGGGGAGTTACGGATTTACTCCAAAGTGCTGTTTGGAATCTTTTTGGAAAGAAGCTTAAGGGTTAACTTCCGTAAACCATCTGGCTTCGACCCAGCCTTGGGTAATTTTATACCAATCACCGCTTTTCTCATAAAAAGGATAGACAACGCCATATTCAGCCGATCCAACCGATTTACTTTCTGGGTTGTTCGTTTCATAGATTGCGATTCTCGTTAGGTTCGCATCTTTCGCAGTGATTTGACCAATAGCTGCTTCCGGAAGAGCCGGATTTTCAGATGGCGTTGTGACGCCAATCACATTCAAATCTCGGTTTCCCAGACTGTCAATCTTTATTCTTAAAATGCTAATTTCATTTTCAAGATAACTTCTAAATTCCTTCTCATCTGCATTTGACTGGTTAAGACTTTGCTTGATTTCACCCAGGCTCGTATTAGAGATAGGGGTGCTTGGGAAGTATCTGGTAGAGAGGAAATAGGAAAAAATTCCAAGAAGGGATAGCATAAAAACAACAATTACCAATCTTTGGGACCATTTAGGGGTAGGCAGAGAGCCGGGGTTAGCGGCATAAATCCAGAAAAGAAAAACAACAGGAATAAGTAAAATAGTATTGGCTATATTTTGGGGTTTTGGGAGAAAAAAATAGGAAACTGGAAGAAGGACGGTTGTTGCTATTAGACTGTAGTAGAAAAGAAATAATTTAAAAAGCTTCATACGAAATAAGTTTACATACGCAACTAACGATATACAACTGGGTTTGCGTCATTTTCCAGGGTGAATCTCTGGTCTCAACCCATAATATACAAGTCCATATCCTATAGATATTACTTAATTGATATTAGCCTCGACTTTACAACATTATACAACTATGTACTAGGTGGGTAAATAATCCAATGACGTCCTCTTTGCTCTTAAGAGCGGAGTTTCCCCTTAAAGAGGATAGGCATCTTAGTATAACTTGGCATTGGTTGTATATTGCCAGCTTTAGATTCAGCTCCGACATTTGCTGGGGCTTTCCCGAAAGTTGTTGGGAGCGAATTATGCTAATTAAAAAAGATATGGAGTAACAGTTGGCTTAGTATTTTTCCCCACCCACTTTTTTCTGCTTGTCATAATCAATATGTATAGCTCTGATACAAAATATAACCTTTCGATGCAAACAAGATCAGGACTCGCTTATTATTAAAAAAAGGGTTTAATGTAAGCGAAAGTGGAAGGAATACCAGGCGACTTTGAAACTACCGGAGTGTAGAAGAAGTATCATAATTTGGATATCGAAGATTAACATTTTTTGTGCATATACTATTTATATGCCCAGGAAAGTCCTTTTTGCTTTGTTCCTTGTATTGTTCTCGTTAATAACTATTCGTTATGCGCTAAACCCCGATAAAACCCAAGCTGCCATAAGTGCCTGCAGCGTTACCGTAGGCCCTAATTTTCAGAATGTTGGCTCCTCTGGTACTTTGTCATTTGGAATAACTAATAATGACGAGTCTAGTAATTCGATCCGTTGGATTAAAATAACGGCTCCATCCAGTAATTTTGTAATTACAAATGCGACTGGGTTATATCAAAGCTCAGCTGAGATAAACTCTTCTGCGACTGAAGTAACAATTAAGCTTTCTGGTTTATCGCCAGCGGAATATGGTGAGTATTATCTTAGTATAACGACTGGGGACAACATAATGCCTGCCCAGTCGTTTGCAGTTCAAGTTTCCGACACAGACGCGGGGGACAACCCGGTTAGTTGTTCTGGAGATACGGGGGTTTCAATACCTTCGCCGGGACAAGAAATTATTAATATTTCAAACTTGTTGGTTTCTTTTACCGATACGTCAGCTGTTATTAGTTGGAATACGGATGCAAATGCAACCAGCCAGGTAGAATATGGAACCACCAATCAATACGGCAGTACGAAAACGGATTCCAGCTTGGTTACGACGCATTCTGTAAACTTAACCGGACTTTCCTCAAGTACCGTTTATCACTTTCGGGTTACAAGTGTAAATGCTGACAATGACACTGCCCAACTTACAGACAACACTTTCACGACAGCTACGGCGGGGACAACCACCACATCAACCGTGACGGTAACTGCTACGACTACTAAGACTATCAGCGACACAACTTCGCCCGGAATTTCAATAAGTACAATTTTTTCCGAGCCATACGAAACCGCTCCGGTTATTTCCGGAGTTGCAACAGATAATTCCGGGGTCTCACAAGTTGAGTATTCGATTGACGGGGGGAAAAACTGGATTCCTGTTGATGACTTTGGGAAAACTGGTGCAAAGTCGACTACCTTTAGCTTTCTACCATCCATTATTGATGACGGCAACTACGATATTAAAGTTAGGGCGACTGACTCTTCTGGAAATAAGACCGTTTCCAAGACTTATGCTTTGGTTATAGATAGACTTCAACCTAGAGTCGGGGGTGTACTTTTTTCTTTGGGCCCGATGGTTCTTTTACCAGATGTCCAAGGCAATATTTTTACCATCGAAGGACTGGATACTAAGGTTACTCTTTCAGCCGTAGGCGGACCGATAAAACTGGATATCTTATCAGGTAATCAAACCTTTTCTTTTGTCAGAAATATTGAGTCCGGACTTTGGAGTGGGGTGCTAAGTTTTGTCAAACACGGCATCTTTAGCCTCGCTACTAAATCTGTGGACGGTGCCAATAATTCCACAGAAGGAACTTTAGGAACAGTTATTTCATTGGAAGCGGGGAGAGTAGTAAGCGGCGAAACCCCCTTAAAAGAAGCAAAAGTCTCCGTTTATGCCTTTGAGTCTGGACTGGGGGAGTTTTTGGCTTGGAATGCCGCCCCTTATGGCCAAGAAAGTCCCCAAGATGTGGGTAGCCAAGGTGAGTATAAACTGATTTTGCCTCCTGGAAAGTACTATCTTGAAGTTTCTGCCCCGGGCTACTCGAGAGTACGAACCAGCATCTTTGAAATTAGCCGTCCTACCCCCATTACTCAGAACTTTAGCCTTAATAAAAGGATCGGGCTTCACCTTGGTAGAATATTTATCGGTCTTCCAGACTTTAAAAATAGGGTAGTTGATATTCAAAACGATCTCCCTGAGGCCGGGGAAAAAGTCTCGACAAAGGCTGGAGCCGCCTTGCCGGACTTCTTATTTGAGTCGGAGGAGCAAGCAGTCTCCAACATTTCACTTCTAGGGAAACCTACCGTTCTTACTTTTATTTCTACTTGGGCGCCGGAGTCGTCAGATCAATTATCCGCCCTAGAGGCCTTTGCAGAAGAATTTAAAGAAATAAATGTCTACGCCGTTGCCGAGCAGGAAGGAAAGGGTAAGGTTGAAACTTTCAAGAAGGTGGGCGGTTATGAAGTTGAAATCGTGGCCGATTCCGATGGAGTTCTGATTGAACCTCTTTCTCTGAGCTACTTTCCCAGCCACGTATTTGTAGACAGAAAAGGAGTAATTCAAAAGGTTGTGGTTGGCTTTTTATCTAAAGAAGAGATTGTCCAAAACCTGCTAAACTAAAATTATGTGGAAGCCGTTTATTTTTGAAAACCTACATTTTGCCATAAATACTTTTGGTGCCCTTTCCCTATTTTCTATTTTTTGGCTTTATTTAGACGTTTGGCTTCCCAAGAAAACCCTTAAGGAAGGCTTAAAGGTAGCAGGATTTCTACTGCTTTCCCTCTCTTTTTTACTGCAGGCGACCAGGCTTGAGGCAAGTATTATTGTTAACCCTCTAACCAGCGGGAAACTGGTCCAGGTTATCCTACTTTTTACAAGAATAGCAGGTTACATATTGGTTGCGGCTGGTCTTGCTATTGAAAATATTGAGGTCCATCCTGAGGTAAAACCTAAAACTGGAGCAATATGGTCTTTGCCGGTTGCGTCCATGGCCCAGCCACTTCTTGCGGGAGCTATCGGGTGGCTTTACCTTAGAAAAGTTGCAGTTGGCCTTGAGCACCATCTCAAAAGGGTAGGTATTGGGTTTTTTGTGCTCGCCGTATATGAGCTTCTGGCTCTACGGGGCCTTTTTGTCGGAACCTCCAATATAGCAATTTATAAGACTACGGCCCCCTTCGGGGTTGTCTGGGGACTCGAACAGCTGGTTGAGCTTGCGGCTTTTGTAATCTTTTTCTCTTGGGCATTTTCCTACCTTCTAAAAAGGATTAATACCCAGCTTTTTATTATTTTTACCTCCACCGTTCTTGCTATCTTTCTTCTTACGGCTGTTTCTTTCAGCTTCCTTCTTCTTAAAAACCTTCAGGACGAGACTCTTTCTAGACTTGATACCGACGCTTCCGTCTTGTCTTTTGCACTTGAAGCCAAGAAGTCTGAGGCAAAATCTATTGCTCTTGGCCTTTCCCAGAACCCTGCAGTTATTGAGGCAATTATTGGGGAAGAGAAGGGAACTCTTTCGGATTTGGCTCAAAAGACCCTTGTTGATGAAAAAGCGGGAAGCGTAATTGTCTTAGACGGCAGTGGAAAGGTTTTGGCCAGAGGTGAGGAGAGGGAGAGAGTAGGAGATTCGCTCTCTGACGACTCATTGGTAAAAAGGGTTCTTTTGGGTAAAGCTGAAACCTCGGTAATTACCAAAGACGGGGTTTTGGCCCCAACCGTTATCGTCAGAGCAGCTGCACCGATTGTCTCGGGCGAGGAAGCCATTGGAGTGGCTCTTGTAGGAATACCCATAGACAATGCGTTTATGGACGGGGTTAAAAAAGGAACTGGGTTGGAGGCTGCGGTTTTTGGGAAAGACAGCCTTTCGGCGACCACAATTACTGATTTTACGGGTAAAACTCGCCCGATTGGAATAAAAGAGACAAATAAAGAAGTATTAGAAACGGTTCTAGGAAAAGGAGAGAAAAAAACTGCACTGGTTAGTCTGCTTAATGGGCAGTATTTTGCTTCGTACCATCCCTTAAAAGACGTTGACGGAAGCGTTGTTGGTATGATATTTACGGGCAAACCCGCTTATTCGGTCTTGGCAACGGCAGGACGCTCAATTGAGATAACCTTTTTGGTTTCTGCCGTTTTAATTATCTTTTCGATAGTCCCTACCTATTTAATCTCAAAATACATAGCCCAACAGCTTAAATAATGAAACCCACTGCCCCAAAAGAGCTGAATGTCTTTCTTAAGTTGTTAGCGGTTCTTGCTCTGGGAGGAGTCTTCTTTCTTCTCTTCTTCTCGTTTTTTGCCCGGGTGGGCAGTGGAATCTTTCTTTTTTCCGGAATTATTCCGGTCTCGGCCGGCTACTTTTTTGGCAGTTGGGGAGGCTTAGTAGGGGGGTTAGTTATCTTTCCGCTAAACTTTCTTTTGTCTAGGGCAGTTACGGGAACAAGTGTTGAAGAATTCTTATGGCCAAATGTTGCGCCCAACCTAGGTCTTATTCTTATCGGAGTGTTTGTGGGAAGACTTAGGGAAACACAAAGAAAACTGTTTGAAGCAAAGCTAATCCAGGAGAGGCTTCGAGAGTCCGAAGCCAAATTTTCTCTTTTTATGAACAATGCCCCGATTGTCGGTTGGGTAAAAGATCCGGAAACTTGGAAATATCTTTATATAAATAAGACCTTTCAGACCACTTTCAAAATTAAAATGGAGGAGATTACCCAGAAAAGAGATTCTGACCTTTGGCCAAAAGAGGTAGCGGAGACTTTAAGGAAAAACGACTTTGAGGTCTACACAAAAGGGAAGGTATTCAGGATTTATGAAGACGTTCCAACGCCTGACGGTGTTATGCACCACTGGCTCGTTTTTAAGTTTCCGGTTGAGTCCGAAGGTAAGCGCCTGGTCGGGGGAACGGCGATAGACATTACAGCCTTAAAAAAATCCCAGGACGAGTTGGCGGAAAGAACGGTTGAATTAGAGAGAATGAACGAGCTTATGGTGGGAAGAGAATCTAAAATGGCCGAGTTAAAAGAGCAGATAAAAAAGCTTAAAGCTAAGTAAAAATGCGTGTAACCGCTTCCATTCGATTCAAAACTCTTCGTGTAATGCTTCTTTCTATGATTGTGCTTCTGGTTGGCTTTTCTTATTACGCCCTAACTTATTTGTCTGAGGAGTTTCATAGTATAGAAGACAGAAGAATCGGTGATAACCTCGAAAGAATTCTGGATACCCAGAAATTTAATCTTGATAACCTAAGTATTAAGCTAACTGGTTGGGCCGCTTGGGACGATACTTACGAGTTTACAGAAGATAAAAATCAGGAATATATAGATTCCAATCTCACGCCGTTTGCCGTACAAAATCTAAGGGTCAACTTCATGGTTTTTATGAATAATAAAAGCGAGATTGTTACTAGTTTGGGATACGACTACAACAATTCTCGAGAGGTTGACCTTCCGGAGGGCCTCCGTGCCCTTATCTACCCCGGAAGCGAAATTATTACTCATAGTGAAGTTAGTGGAGAAAAAAAAGGCATACTTAGTCTCGAAGAGGGTCCTTTAATGTTTGTCTCTCGCCCGATAATTACCTCCGACGGGGAAGGGCCGATAAAAGGGACACTAATTTTTGCGAGGTTTTTGGATCAGCGGGAATTAGAACTTCTTTCTGGTGTTGTTCATTTTCCTCTCCAGCTTATTAAAATAGACGACAAGCTAGGGGACGAGTATAAAGAAGCTTTCCAGGTATTAAATAGAGGGGAGAAATATCATGTCCATAATGCAGACAGAAAAACCTCTCACGGCTACGCTTTAGTCAAAGACTACTTCGGCAAACCCGCTTTTCTTTTAAGGATGAGTTATCCCAGAGATATAACCCAACAGGGAGTCAGAAGTATTAATATTTTTATAGCCTCTTTCGTTATAGCCTCTATCGGTTATCTGGTACTAATTATATTTTTCGTGAACCGCTTTCTTATTAAGCGGGTAGAGGTTTTGTCCCGCGAGGTAGTCAAGATAGGAGAAAGCGGCTCGATGAAACTAAGAATTAACGTCGACCCTAGTCGGGACGAAATAGCTTCTTTGGGTACAAGCATTAATAACATGCTTGAATTTCTGCAGATTGCCCAGAGGGAAGTTTCCGAGAAGAAAAAGGAGCTGGAAGGAAAAGTGGGACAGATTCAAAAACAGAACGAGTCTCTTACAGAGACCAAAAAAGCCATGCTCAACCTTCTCGAGGATGAAAAGGGGCTTGAGCAAGCCCTCAAATCCGAGCGTGACAGAATAGGCCTTATCATCTCCTCAATGGGAGAGGGACTTTTGGTTGTTGATAACGAAAAAAGGATAATAATGCTAAATCCTGTTGCCGAGAATCTTTTAGAAACCAAAGGACAGGTGGTTATCGGTAAAAGCTGGTCGGAAGTAGTAAAAACCCTTAAGGAAGATAAAGAAGTTCCCGTTATGGAGCGTTCTTTCACCCAAGTGGTAGCCAAAAGAAAGCCGATTATTACCAATCTTGAGGACGACCATTACTATCTAACCAAATCCGGCAGGAAATTCCCGATTGTTTCAATTACAGCCCCCCTTATTTCTGGCGGTAAGTTAGTCGGGGCAGTCAAGGTATTTAGGGATGCGACAGTCGATAAAGATGCTAAAGAAAATATCGAAAAAGAGGTGACAGAGCGTACCAAAGAACTCGCTGAGGAAAAGGCCAGACTACTTGCTTCAATTGAGAGTCTTCCGAGAGGATTTATCTTAACCGACCCCGGAGGAAATGTTATTTTAACCAATAAACTATTAGTTGATATTTTCGGAAAGATTCCGAGAGAAGGCTGGACTCTTGCAAGTCTTCAGACCGTTTTAGGTAAAAGTTTTGACCTGATGGGGAACTTTAAAAAAGTTATCTCACAAGTGGAAAAATCCGTCTATGTAGGAGCCTTATCGTGGGGTACCAAATTTCTTGAACTATTCATAGTACCGGTTACTCTAGCTAATGGAAGTGTGGTTGGGACAATAATACTTATAGGAGACGTTACTGAAGCCAAGGTTTTAGAGCGTTCCAAAGACGAGTTCTTCTCAATTGCCAGCCATGAGCTTCGAACTCCATTAACTGCCATCAGGGGCAATACCGCTCTAATTAAGGATTACTTTGTCAAGAAAGTCAAAGACCCTGAATTTGTAAATATTGTAGATGATATTCACACATCAAGCATTAGACTAATTGGAATTGTTAATGATTTCTTAAATCTCTCCCGCCTGGAGCAGGGGAGAATGGAGTTTAAGAAAGAAAAAGTAGATGTTGCGGCCGCGATAAAACAAGTTTTTGAGGAGCTCGGAGAGTCGGCGAGTGCGAAGAGTCTTAAACTTGTATATATTGAGTCAAAGACGAAAGTGCCGCTAGCCTTGGCAGATAACGAGAAGGTCAAAGAAGTTTTAGTCAACATTCTTGGAAACGCAATCAATTACACCGAAAAAGGAGACGTGACAGTAAGTCTCACTGCCGAAGGGGGTCAACTTAAAGTAAAAGTGGCGGATACAGGGAGGGGAATTCTCGTTGCCAATCAAAACCTTCTTTTCAGGAAATTCCAACAGGCAGGCTCAAGTCTCTATACCAGGGATACGACCAAGGGAACGGGGCTCGGGCTTTACATTAGTAAGCTTATGGTCGAGGGAATGGAGGGAACAATTGGCCTCTTGGTGAGTAAAGTTGGGGAGGGTTCAACTTTTTGTTTCACACTTCCTATTGCAAAGAGTTAGGGTTGACATTTAAAATGTAAAATATGTCGAAGATTCTCATTATTGAAGACGATCCATACGTTCTCAAGTTTTACGCTAGACTTTTTGCCCTGGGTAAATACGAGGTCGAAATGGCGGGAAGCGGCAAGGAGGGACTGGAAAAAGCAAGGGCGTCAAAACCCAGTTTGATTCTTCTTGATATAATGATGCCCGAAATGGATGGATTTGTAGTCCTTAAAGAGCTCAAGGCCGACCCTGAAACAAAAGACTCTGAAGTCATTATGCTTACAAATCTAAGTGATACGGAATCATATAAAAAGGCAATTGAGTTGGGGGCAAATGGCTATTTGATCAAAGTAAATAACCCGCCCGAAAAACTCATTGAGGAGATAGAAAAACACATTCATGGCTAAGATATTAATTATTGAAGACGACCCCCTGATGAGCAGGATGTATCAAAAGATATTCTCCTTTGAGGGCTACGAGGTAGACGTTGCCGAAGACGGGGAGGACGGCCTGGCCAAGGTAAGGAGTTGGGGCCCCAACCTCATACTTTTGGATATTATGATGCCCAAAATGAACGGTATGGAGGTTCTGGAGAGGCTTAAAAGTGACCCTACCACAAAAAAACTTCCTGTTGTGATTTTGACCAACCTGGCTGGTCAAAAAGACGCAGAAACTGCAATGGGCAAAGGAGCAGTAAAATATATAGTAAAGTCCGAGTACGAGCCCAAAGAAGTCGCCAATATGGTCAAAGAGATTCTGGCCGGCTATACCAGAGAAGAGGTACCCCAAGTTTCGGAAGATAAACAACAAGGTTAAAAATGCCCCAGTCTCAAAAAACTTCAAATGCTAAAGTTCCATACGTTCCCCTTAATTCACCACTTAAAATAGAAGGCGCCAAAGTCAGGTCCGAGTCCGTACCCTCATATTCCGGCTCTCCACTAACTTATGAAAGCGCTCTTGCCCAAGCAAAGGTTCGTGATGGGAAAGTCAGAAGGGACGACAATCTTTTTGTTCTGGGAAGTGTAGTTACCATTCTCATGCTCCTCGGCGTTGCCGCTATTTACTTTTTCCTCTTAAAATATACTTAATAGGGGAGTATTATTTAATTGATGCTAGGGTTTAATAAAAAGACCACGGCAAGGCGCAGACTAATTTTTGTATTTTTTATTCTGGGAGCTTCCTTAGCCACATTATTCTTGGGTAATATAAGCTGGCCTAAAGATATTTCTTTCCAAAATCTCTGGGGTGTGGCATCTGTATGTCTTGCAGCTACAGCTGGGGTTTTAGCCCTTATAAAGCTTATGACCCGCAAGAAAAATAAGTACGCATTTATCGCAGGAGGTTTTTTTGGGGTTGCCGTAATTGAGCTTTATAGCCTATTTAGCCCCCTTGGCCCCTCAGCGCTTCTTTGGCTCCTATCTAAAATACTTCTTTCAGGGTACTTACTTCTATCACTTAAGGCTTGGCGTGAGGGAGAAGGGGAACAGAAGGGCTTAAAGCCCAGAGTTTATGTCTCCGCTGCAGTTTCGGCCGTACTTATTATAATTTTGGTGAGCCTGCTTCCCTCTTACGACCCATATAATCCAATGGGTCCTTTTGGTCGACCGATTGAACTGACCGCCGTCTTTTTATTCGCTGCGACGGCAATCGGATACTATTCCAAAGGCTATTGGGAGTTTAAATACTTTGAATTCTGGTTTCTGCTTTCACTTGTTTCCGCTATTTTTTCCCAAACCTATATGGCTCTCTCGCAATCATATTTTGATGGAATATACTGGGGGGCCATAATCTTAAAGAATTTGGGTTACTTATTTGCTCTTATTGGGCTTTTAGCAAGTTCATGGGCGGCATTCCGAGAAGTTGAGGCTGAAAAGAAGTATTTAGCAGGACACACTAAGGGAGAAGCCTACCTTAAAGAGCAATAACCCTTTACAATCTCTCATGCGTGGAGTTACTGATTCTTAGGGGGTTGGAGAGGGCGATGGTTCACCTTCTGGAGGTTGAGACTCTTCGGGAAGTTCAAGTGGAGGTTCAAGCGGCGGCACTGTTTCTTCTCCTTGAGGAGGTGTAAGGCTTTCCCCGCCTTGAGCTTCAGCAGATTTCTTGGCCTGTAAATCCTCAAGTTCTTTCTGGGCGGTTAAAAAGTCTTGTGAATTTTTGTCTTGTATTAAGGATAGTACCAATGTCATCTGGGTTATGGCTTTATCAATTTCCCCATTATCCCTGTAGGCAAATGCCAAATTATAATGCCCATTGGCTAGATCCGGTTTGGTAGCAACTGCAAGCTCCATCACCCTTACAGCCTCTCCATACTGCTTGAGTCCATAATGTACTCCCCCCAGAGAAATTCTTAAGTTGGGGTTTAGTGGGTCAAGAGCAACAGCCTGTGAATATGTTTGGACAGCGAAGTTATCGGCTCCTTCAGCAATGGGCATAATTGCCCTATAAATTCCAGCCAAAACCTCCCAGTTTCCCGCCCTGGCTGGATTTAGCACAACCGCAGCTTTTCCTTCGTTTATTGCTTGCTGGACGAGCTGAGTGAGAGTGGTTCTTTCTGCCTCTGTTAAGTCAGCCTTTTGAGCAAGATTTCTGGCAATGGCTAGGTTTACTTGTGAAAATATCGAATGATACCTGTCAACCTGGGGATTTAGCCTTATAGCAGTTCTTACTTTGTCATAAGTAGCCTGTCCGTCACCACGAGCAAGTGCATCAATTCCCTCCTTAAATGTGTATTCAGCGACAAGGGTTCTTCCCATATAGAATGTAAATAGAGCGACAGCCAAAATAACGGGTAGACTTACTATTAATGAGGGAAGTCGAGAGCTAGCTCCAGAAACCCCTACGGAGGTCAAATTAAGCGAGGTGTGTGTAGTTTTGGCAAATAATGAAAGAAGGATAAATAAAAGAATGCTCACAAGTATGGTTACCGGGAAGAAGGCCAAAAGGATAAGTAATAGGCATAGAGAAATCGTTTCTGGGTAAGAGCGAAGACTTGAAAGCTCTCCCTCTTTCATTTCGCGTCTAACTACCCTAAAGACCGAGTAGACTAAGATTAGGAGTGCAGCAAGCCCAAGCAATCCTATTTCTGTTAGGGCCGTTAGATAGAAATCCCTACCTGTTGCAAATCTCACAGGCCAAAGGTCTGTCGAGTTATATGCGATCGGCTTAAATCGGGAAAAAGCAGTTATATAGTTACCCGGCCCTATTCCAAGTACTGGGGATTGCTTAAGGGAGTCGACTGCTACATTCCAGGTTACTCCAAAACTTGGGAATCGGGGAGAGAAAGGTTTTCCAGGAAGCATTTGATAAATTGACGCTGAAAGCGCAAGGCCGGTTAAGATTATAAAGACAATTGCTACTCCCTTTTTAAGCATAGCCTTTTCCCTCAAAAATTCTGAGATACCCAAGGGAAGAAGGGCTCCAAGAAATATTGCGGCGGGCAAGTATCCTCCGTCTGGCGTAAATCCTGCGCTTCTTACTGCTGCCGGAAGGCCAGAAATTGAGGAAAGTGTCCCCGATACTCCCAAAAGGAGAATTAAGGCGAAAATACTCGATGCGGCAAGAAGTATTGTCAGGAGGGCCTTCTTCTCAGATGCCCCCATTTGGTTGATTAGGTAATAAAGAAGTGCCCCGCCAACAAAAGCAGTTGCCGTTCCCGGAAGTAAGTAAGCCTCCATCTTATTGGGGGTTCTTAAGATCGCGCTTAAAAGGTAGGAAGCCGCCAGTAGTAGAACCGGAAAGTCAAGGCTTCCTACTTGAAATTCAAGCTTACCGCTTAAAATAACCCTTACTGCCTTTACCAGGAGAAGAAGTCCAACACCTATGGCCAGAACCGCCAACCTTCCGGGTGTAAATATATTAGGCGAAATGGGAAGAAGTGCGAGGGGGAGTAAAAATACCGTCGCATATACCAAATACTTCTCAAGTTTTTCCAATAGAACCTGCATTTAAGTTAGTTTATTTACGCCCTTACAAATAGTCTTGTCAAGTGCCATTTTAGAACAAAATACAACTCTGTATATAAAAGTATATAGTAAGGCATATATTGATATACATATTATAAATAGTATATCGGCTAAGGCGGACCAGTGGCAGATCCGAAAAAGACCGCACCCTCGTTATATGCCTTTTTAACCTGAGCCTGACTTAAGGGGTAACTGTAAATACGGACATTGTCAATTTGACCATCGAAAGGATTGCCCTCATCAGACTCCGAACCTATTTGAAAAGAAACAGCCGGGTCTGAAGGTAAAGATCCTACGGTACTTCCGGCAGTCACAATTCCATCGACATAGACGAAGATCTGTCCGATATCATTATCCCAAACGCCCACGATATGGTGCCAACCTGCCGCCGTAATTGTAATACCCGAGCTATTGACAATGTCTCCGACCGATCCGTTTCCCACATTGAAAACAGATAAATCTCCTACATTAATATACAGAGCCCAACCGTCAATGAGTGTGGATGAAATATCATCTTTTTTCGAAGCAATTACGTCAAGTGTATTAAATGTTGCCCGATTTACCCAGGCTTCGACTGAAAAACCAGAATCAACTATGTTGAATTGACTTTGGTCACCCATATCTACATAGTCCGCGTTGGCTGCCGTAGCGTCGCCGTCAAAATCCAAAGAAGCATTTCTTTTGCCGGTTGTTCCGTTATTCCACATCTCCGTTGTCGTTCCTGAGCTACAGGAGCCTACAGAAGTATTACTTCCTCCGGAGCCTGCCGAAATTGTTCCGTTTAAACCGAAAGCCTCACCACTACTGTTAATAGCAGAATTATAGGCAGTTGTGCCCGAACACTCATCGAGCTTATACCAAGCCCAAGGTGCCCCACGGTTATATGTATAAACTGTTTGGGCGTCGGTAAGTGTATAGTTATAAAATCGAACATCGTCGATTGTTCCATCCCAGCCGTCGCTAGTTCCGTCTCTGTCCATTCCGATATATAGGGCATTAGCATTTGTTAAGGTAGCCAACGCAGCTCCTCCCGACGCAACCACTCTTCCATCAACGAAAAGTTTTAAACCTTCCGATGTATCGCGTTTTCCAACAACGTGGTGCCAGAGGCTATCGTCATAGTCAATCCCGCTAGTACAGGCAAAGGCATCCGGAGTCCAAGTTGTATCATCATCGGTTGCAAAACAAAAGTCGCCGCTGTCGTCCATATAAAGTTTGTAACCCCCGTTTGTGGTATCTGCCTTAGTCATAATATAGTCGTTGCTTGTCGAGATGGCGCCATTATGTTTAACCCAGGCCATTATGGTAAATCCCTGATCGTCGGCAACATCGAATTCGGAATCGTCCGCCCAGGAAAGATATTCGTTGGAGCCATCAAGAGTCAAAACGGAGCTACTTTTATTAAGATACATGGATTTGGACCAATCTGTTTCCTCGATGTTGTTCATGGTCATATTATTTTCACCTCCCGAGGAATCACTTACAGTTGTTGTACCCGTTCCTTCGCTTAGTCTCCACCAGCCGTTAGGGGGATTTCCTCCAAGACCACCGTCGTCATAGCCGGTGATATCCCCGAGTACGGCGCTGGATCCGTAATTCATATCAACCTTAACCTCAGAAGAGAAGAGAGCAGAACGGAAGATTTTTACCTCGTCAAGGTCGCCATTAAAGTCGTCCGTATCGTTGGTTGCGTTTCTATCGCCAATTGTCAAAGAGTCAGTGTTTGACAGGTTTCCGGTTGCGGTAAGTGTAGCGTCAGCATCAACTAATTTCGCGTCTATATAAAGCTCAAGACGCCCAGTTGTGGTATTTCGTATGCAAACCGCATGATGCCATGTTTGGTCGTAGTAGTCTGTATTTGCGGCTGTATCTCCGGCAGAATCTTCGGGGAAAGTAGTTGCATCATCGTCAATTCCACAGACGATCTCTGCATTTGTGGCAGTTGCCCATATGGCATAACCCGCTGATGCGGCCTCTTTACTTACAAGGTACTCGTCGTTTGAGGGATTTGTCAGGGAATCCGATTTAAACCACAGACTTAACGAGAAATCTTCGGCTGTATTAAAGTCGAAATCTGGATCATCTGTCTTTGAAAGCCAATTGGCCCCCGTTCCATTCCAGGCACCATTAAATTTACCAGACGGGGTCCAAGATGAGCTGTTTAAAGTCAAATCATTGTTATTGGTTGTGGTATCTTGGGCAGTAGTACCGTATTCATCGTCCATTTTCCAGCGGGCAACATATGAACCAACGGGGGAGCCGGGGGAGGGGTGGCCGGCATTCATATCTGTGATTAATTGAGTCGAGTTACGGGCATAGGCGTAGACTTTAACATCGTCGACCCTAGAATTTACATTAAAAGGAGAGCTTGCACCTCCCATAATTGAAAAGAGTTGAGTGTTTGTCATGGAATCTACACTTGAAATTGTTCCGGCTTCGGAAGTCTTATCTTTAACCCCATTTATATATACTGCCGTATTTGTAGTGGAGTCACGATCAAAAACCGCGGCAATGTGATACCAAGTATTGGCAGTGAGCCTCGTAAAAGCGGTACAGGTCTCGTATTTGTCCGTACCATCCGCGACATATAGGCAAATGTTGCCATCGTTTGGATTGGACCATGCCAGCAAAGCATATCCGGCTCCGGTATCAAGTGCGTTGGCCTTTTTACGAATTAGTAATAAATCGTTGTCAGTATCTTCCCGATAAAACCAACCTTCAATTGTCAGGTTCTCTCCCTTTATGTCAGTAATAGTGTTTTGGGTAGTAGTAATCGCGTCTGATGATTGTCCAACTCTTACTCCACTTCCAAATTTTGCAGTTGTCCAGCTAGCTCCGGAGGCTAAAGTAAGCGTATCAATTCCTGCGCCGCCGAATTCTAAAGAGCCGCTGGTATCATTTGCCGAAGTTCCCGTATTTTCGTCTAGTTGGTAATAGGCAATTGGAGCAGGTCCCCAGGAATAGAGTTTTTCGATTTCGGCTGAGGACATTGCTCGGTTGTAGATGCGAACGTCGTCAATTTTACCGGTGTAGTCGTATAGCCCGTACGCGGCACTTCCACCATTACCCAGAGAGACATCATCGTTATTAGCCGTAGTTGCTGTAGTAGTATCAGTGACTGATCCGGCTTGAATTCCGTCAACGTATATGAATACCTTGTCTCCGGTAACATCTCGAACTCCCACGATGTGGTGCCAAACTCCATCGTTAACATTTGGTGCGTAACAGGCAGTCGGAGTATTTGTGCCGTCGGATAATTTGAAACATGCGTCCGAGCCGTTATTTAAATTGAGGAAGTAAGGATAAGCACCGGAGCTACTGTCATTTTTCATAGCAATTGCCGCCTCAAATCCCACAAAAGTAGTGGTATTTATCCATGCACTTATCGAATACGAATCGGTTGTTGCACCCAAATCTACGGGTGCAACTTCAGTAAATCGAACGACATCATCTGTACCGTCAAAAGTAAGGCTAGGTCCGAATTTACCTGTAGTCCAGGTAGTTTGACCCGTAAATGTTTGGCTGGTAATTCCGTTTCCGCTTGAATCACCTGTAGTCGTTCCGGAATTTTCATCCAGTCTCCAATATCCGACAAGACCATTAGAAAGATAAGATGAATCCGAAATTCCAAAAGAGGCAGAGGTTCCACCGGACGGGGAATTCTTGGCAAAATCTCCTTTAATACCGCTGGCCGAGCGTGCCAAGCGGTATACTTTGAGTTCGTCCAAAAAACCCACCCAGCCGTTACTTGAGCCATCACCGTCCATGCCCAAATAAAAAGTGTCCGAATTATCAACATTGCCCGTAGACGTAAGGCTAGTTGTTCCGATTAAATTTGCGTCGATGTAAAGAGAGATACTTGAAGAGCCGCTTTTAACAGCTTCTACTTGATGCCATTGGTTGTCGTCGTAATTTGCGGCGGTTGATGTAACGGAGTCCTCGGGAAAAGAAGTTTGGTCATCGTCTATTCCAAAAGTAATATCGCCGTCGGACTCCATTAGGATTTTGTAGCCGCCATCCGTGCCAGTGGCGGAATTATATTTGGCTACCAGCACTTGTTGGCCGGAAGTCATCGGGGTGTGCCTAAACCATAAAGTAATTGTGAAGCTCTGGCTGCCGGTGAAATCAAGGTCTACGTCGTCGCCGAAAGATACCAAATCTCCAGTGCCGTCAAAATAGAGACATTTTCCGTCGAAACATAGATCGTCAGTTTTCCAGACGGCATTTGTAATAGTTCCTGTTACATTACCCTGCTGATCGCCAACCGATTCACCGTAACCCTCATCGAGTTTTACCAGGGTATCTGCTAGGACCATGCTGGGATCGCGAAGTGTCAGGTAGGCGATAGGTAGTATGACTATAATTACTATAAGAGAGAAAACAAACAATATTTTCCTAAGTTTCCTGGTTCTTTTGAACAAAGAACAAACACCCTTAGGAGTCATATATTTAATATTCATAAATCTTAAATCGTAAATCATAATTTATTATTGAGAACTTGCCTGTTTTGTATCAACTATCCACCAGTTAAATTCGACGTCGGATGTTGATTCTTGATCAAAACCAACAATAAACATTGGTTCACAAGAACCCGTTGCTTCTTCACACCCATCCTGCGACTTTACATAAAGAACATTATTGCCGGTCGAAGTCGTGGGGGTCACATAAATTAACGCATTAACTTTGGTATTTATATTTTTAATAGTTACTTCGGCAAGACCGGCAGGAATTAGACCCTTCCCTGCAGTTGTTAAGGACTCAATTACATAATTACCGTTTAAATCATATGTTCCTTCGGCAGAATCAGTTGTAATTGCGACATGCTTTGTTGCTAGATCAGAGAAAGTGGCGGTTTCACTTGATAAGGTGGAGGATTCGATTTTGCCAGCCACTGTGAGGTCACCCTCAATTATCATATTTCCGGAAGTATCGATTCTCACCTTGCCAGCCATAAATTCTATTGGAGCCAGGGCGAGTGCCTGTAGGCGAAGAGGGGAGGAGAGACTATCAATAGTATTTACGATTTCGCCACTACTATTTTGGGAAGATTGAATAAATAGAGCGTTTCCGACAGATATAGCAGATGTAACTGATAGGGAATTGACTGCGGCTTGCTCCGTTACGTAAAGGTTTGTTGTTGACACCTCGTTCAGATTCGCAGAGCCGCTTGCAGTGTCTATTTGCCAATCGCCGCTTGATGTAAGTAGCGAT
The DNA here is from genome assembly GCA_964396785.1 of uncultured Gammaproteobacteria bacterium. Lineage (GTDB taxonomy): Bacteria > Patescibacteriota > Microgenomatia > UBA8517 > UBA8517 > RBG-16-42-24. Next base: position 32,349 of record CAYNFU010000004.1, read on the forward strand.
TGGTCGACCTCAACCTCTGCAAGCAACGCCTCTATCTCTTCTCTTGTAATTCCTGAAATATTAGCCGATGTCAGATCTGCAAAGTTGCCTGCTCTTGAAACTATCTCATCGGCGTAGATTTTACCTGCCCTTAGTTCTCCAGAAACTGTGGCATCACCGGCGAATTCGGCATTACCCTGTGCGTCGATCGAGGCTACTTGCTTTCCCTCTTCTCCTTTAATTGAGAGTTTTCCGTAGGAGGTAGTTGAGCCGGGTTGCGTATTTTCAAGGTTTATGACCAAATTACTCTTACTAACCGGCGAGATTATCTGGGTTTTAACAAGCGGCGAAACAAGACCCGAGCTTATAAGAAGGTTGTCGACTCTTGCCGTAGTGGCCTCAAGGACTACGGTTGCAAGTTTCTTGCTTTCGATTACCCCGGCTTTAATATTGGCGGCAACAAGATTTGCCAAAGCATCAATTTTTGTTATTAGCTCACCGGCATTTAGGACTTGGTAGGTGCCCTCGGGAGTTTCGGCTATTTCAAGATCGGGGAGGTTTAGATTACCCTCGCCGTTTAGAGCAATTTCAGAGCCGGTATCGTACCAGGAAAGGTTTACAAAAACTGTAATAGCGGTTTTTGGCTGACTAGGATCCCAAGACTCGAGGGCTTTCCCAATGACCGGACCGCTATATACAGCCTTCATCGCCTTACCAGGCTCAGCACTTGAGGTTAAGTAGTCTCCGACGGCAATTGCTTCTGAGCTATGAGAGATTAGAACCGGAACTCGTCCGGCAAGGGCTATTGGGAAAGCACCGCCAGAATTCTCTCCTAGCGTGATCCCTGGATTTGTTGAGACGACCCCGATGGTTTGGACTTGATAGGCGTTGCTACTTCTTAAGACCTCATCGCCGTTATTATTTGAAATTTGGACAACTTCACCGGGGGCAAGGCTATCCGGGCTTTCAAAAAACTCTGCCAAGTCAGCCCCCCCAGTTTGGTCGCCGTCCAAGTCCAAAAACTCAATCATATTCCAGGTGGTGCCGTCATATATAAACGAAATCATATCTCCCGCTGTTCCTCCTGTAATGTTTGTACTTCCGCAGTTTAGGGTAGAGCAGTCAAAGTCGGTACCCGTGCCGTCTATTTCGATAAAAATAATCTGACCCGCGCTTCCATTGGTGAAGTTGGTTATTGTTCCATTGGCGTTTCCGATAAAGTGAGAGCCCCCAGCAACAGACGGGGTAGTCCCCGAAGGAAGAGTTTGCTGGGTATCCAGAGCAAATGCACCTTGAACAACCATTTGTCCGGTTGCGGGCAGGTCAAAGACGATATCTCCGGAATTGTAGGTTTTAAGGGTCAAATTATTCGACTCAGCGGGTTCTCCAGCCTGAATGGTCAGAGGGCCATAACTATCTATTAAGGAGGCGGTTTGATTGGTAAAGACGAGGTCATAGGCAAGAGATACGTCGCCCGATGCCGTAAAGTTATGAGGGAGGTTTGAGTTAATTTGATTTTCGGATACGTTAAATAGGGAGGTTGAGCCGTCAACGATATTTAGGATATATCCGGAGGATAGGGTACCGTTTGTACCTATTCCTACCTGTAAAATATCTCCAGAGGTTGAGGTAGAAGATGACCCCGGATCCCATTCTATAAGGCCGATATTGCCGGTAAAGGTGGTACTGGCCAGAGTCGATTCTATATGCAGCAAGTTGCCGCCTGTAAGGGAGCTTGAATTAAGATACATGCCTGTTCCCGTAGTCAAAGCATTGTCCGTAAATACCCAGGCCGATGAGGAGGTAGATGTTGATGCAACCGAAGAGGTAAATGTTTGGGAGCCGGTTCCGGAAGTAAGATTAAGAGCCGTAGCACCCGTTGCATTTCCGATGTTTATGGTTTTGGCGATTGCATTTCCGATTGAAATTGCACCCGTTCCTGAGTCTATTTCTACCGATGAAGTTGAGGTTTCACTTCCTATGACTACTGTTTTTGCTGCCCCTCCAGTTCCTACATTTACGGTTTCAGCCGAAGCATCGTCTCCAAGGGATAAAGTACCGGTTGTCCCAGAGTTTATAGATAGGGCGGTTGCTGCCGGAGTATCTATATTTCCTCCCACAACTGTCAAATCTCCCGTTAAAACGGCATTGCCACTCGTAGTTAGGTAAAGAAGTTCGCTAAAGGTAGCTGCGGTATCCCCAGTACCGGGAGCGGCTCCTTGGAAGCTAAGCGTATCATTGCCGACATCATGCCAGATCTCATAAGCCGATTCACTAAACCAATATTTATCCCCGGCACCTTTATTAAATGAGTTCAACATAAAGGCTCCTCCGCTAGGTATTGAAACATTTCTGTTCGAAAACATTGCCACTTCGCCGAATATTGATTGTTGTACGTCTCTTAGTACAAAAAAGGAGTTTTCCGAAGAATCTGCACCTGAATCCCAGACCACATCCAATCTTCCGGCCTGCTGTACGTTTGAGCCTTCATCCTCGAGGTAGAAGTCTATCGCTGTTCCAAGGCCAGCTATTCCTGGTGTATCAGAATCTACCCTTTGTAGCCTTAGGGAGGTAAGGACATTACTTGAAGTATCTGTAACTGCAATATGAAGTGCATCGGAAGGCGTAGCTGTTCCTATTCCTACATTTCCATTCAGGAAAGCTGCTGCATATTCGGTCCCTGCACCCGTTCCTGCATCTATATATAGTCCTGTAGCGGTTGAGGAGACATCGTTATTGGTTAGGGTAATATATTGGCCGTAGACAGAATGGGATTGGACAGCATCCGTATCTACGGTTATATCTGTTCTTTGCCCGTACATCGTTAAGTTTCCTGCTGCAGCAAGAACTTGGAGGTTTAAGTTAATTCCTGAGGCAGTATCAGTAAGGCTGTCTACGTCTATGTCAAGTAGACCCGCTGTTGCAGTTGAGTCAACTGCCGCTCCGTCTATAACAACCCTTCCCGCGGCAGTAGTTGCATTGGCGGGAGTAATATTGATTATCGAGTCATCTCCGAAATTAACAAGGTTCGCCGCGTTGTCCTGGATTATGAAGTCTCCTGTTGTGTTCATGTTGAAAGTAAGCCCAGTCGTACTATCAATCTCCATGGTCAGTTCTCCATCTGTTATCGACTCCGCATACACCTCATCGAAATTCGGGGTTCCACCAGAACCTATACAGTCAGTCCAGCCGGTGTTCTGGTAGCACCTAAACTTATTGGAGAAGTCGTTGTAGTACATGTATCCTTCAGCCCCGGCTGCTGCAGGGTCACCAGTTGTACCTTTGACATCTAAAGCAAGATAATCAAGAGTATCAGAGCCTGCTCCACCCGCCCCTATCTGAATTACCCCTGTCGTTGCGGCCCCGGCTGATTCCAAAGTTAGATTTCCCGCCGAAGTTGAAAGGCTCTGAGCCCCAATGAACTGCAGGTCTTCATCAATGCCTATGACCGTGTCTGTACTTGAGGTTAAGGTGGGAATGGTATTGGTCTCAAGATCAATGGTTAAGGCCCCGTTATTGGTCTGGCCGACTCCAGTAAAGACAATTGATCCGTTTGAGGTATTATCGATGGTTTCTGCATTCTGGAGAGAAATTGCAGTTCCGACTCCTGAGCCTATGTTAAGCCCAGTCGTAATTGTTCCGGCTGTTTCAACGATATTTATGGCATTAGTAATCGTTCCTCCCGCTGTTGTGTTTTCAATTTGTAAAGCGTCTGTTAGGATTCCCGAGGCTGCATTGTGTCGGATGATTACTCCGTCCGCTAAGGTCTCGGTTGCCTGGTCGTTAGAGAATAGTGCCAGAGCGTCAATTACGCCTGTATTTCCGGCGTTGTCTGCATTTACCAGGTTCAGCCCGTACTGGGTTCCAACTACGGTTGAAAGGTTATATGTGGTGGTTATCGCCAGGGCGTCTGCGGAATTATCGGCAGTCCAGGTGGGGGCAATTGAGACCAAGTCAGTAGCTCCCTGGGTGGTATTGGCAATATCCAGGTTCTCAGTTCCCGCCAGGGTTAGGGTAACGTCATCGTTAAAACTGACAGCTCCCGCAAAGTCGCTTCCGTCGCCTCCGTTGACGTCCAGGATTCCGGTAATCGCCGTTGTTGCATTGTTAATGGTGCCCGTCCCGGTTGCCGCTCCTATGTCCCAGGTTGCGGCTACTGCTCCGATATTTAAGGTAGTTACTGTTGCGTCAAAAAGCGAGGCTACGGTATTCGAAGAGGTAATGTCGGCCGAGGTGGCTCCATTAACTGCCAAATCTCCCGTGACCGTAACATCACCCTCGGAAGTATCGTCTGCAATGGAAAAGAGGGTATTTGTCCCGTCGGTTACGGTTAAGGTCCCGCCATTTCCAATGGTTAAGCTGGGAGTGGTATTAAAGGCAATATCTGCCCCTGTTCCCGAATTGGCAAGGTTAAGAAGAGCCCCAGAGGCTGTAGTATAGTTCTGGGTAAGGGAAAGGACACTTCCCGTATTAGCTAGGGTTCCCAGTGTTTGAGTACCCGTATCTGATATTGAAACAACCGCCCCCGAGATGGTGTGGGTATTGCCCGAGTTATTAAGTTCTATGGCCCTTGAGATATCCAGGGTATTTCCGGTTGAGTCTAAGCCAACTCCTCCGTTAAAGATCTGGGAGTAGGTGATATTGGCAACGTCTGAGGTAAATGCAGTTGAGCCCGAAGCTCCTGTTTTATTTAAGACCAGGAGCTCCCCGTTAAAAGCAGTTGCCGTTGAGGAAACGTCAACGGCTGAGCCTGTTGTTAGGGAATTGGCGTCTATATCAAATATATTCTCGGTATCACCAGTTGATTTGATGGCGACATTGCCGCCGTTTACGATATCAATGAAGAACTCGCTGGTTGCGTCAGTTCCTCCTACGGCCAGGTTATCGGTCTGGCTGGTTAAGTAGGTTATGGCTCCGTCGTCTGTCCATTTGCTCCCTCCGGCGCCTCCGGCACAGTTACCCGAGGAAAGACAGAAAGTGCCGTCTGTTGTATCGGGTAGGGTGTAGACCCTATCAG
>CAYNFU010000005.1:0-34012 GCA_964396785.1 uncultured Gammaproteobacteria bacterium
TTAAAGAAGAAACTATAGTTACCTCGTAGGACTCAAAAATGTCAGCCGCCATTCCTGCACAGTCCCCGACGTTATCTCCTACAAGGTCAGCTACGACCCCCGCATTTCTGGGGTCATCCTCGGGCAAGTCCTTCTCGACTTTTCCCACGAGGTCCGCCCCCATATCTGCCGCCTTGGTGTAAATTCCTCCCCCTATTCTCATAAAAAGGGCAACGAGTGTTCCCCCGAAACCAAACCCAAGGAGTGCGTCGGGCGCAGCTTTTCCAAAAACCATAAATATTACTGTTCCCCCGAGAAGCCCGAGACCGTCAGTAAGCATTCCGGTAAAAGTTCCTGCCCGGTAAGCCGTAGTTAGAGCGCCGTTATAATCCCCTTTTACCGCCTTTGCGGTAACCCTGACATTTCCTTCAATTGCGACACGCATGCCAAGTTGTCCAACGAGAGTCGAAAATGAAGCACCCACGATAAAGGCTATAGTTCGGCCCAAGGCGACTATCAAAGTTGCATTATCTCCAAATCTAGCGACTGCTTCGGCCGACGGTGGGACAACGTAGACGCTTAAGAAAAGAATTACTATTAATGCAAGAAGTACAAGCACTATAGTTTTTAGTTGTTTTCGCAAGTACCCTTCCGCTCCCCGCTTAATGGCTTTCCAAACGGTTTGCATTTTTTCAGTGCCTTTGTCCTCCGAGGAAGTTTTTTTCCAAAGCCAAAGGGCGTAAATAAGAGCCGAGAAGGCAACGCCTATTACCCCCCAAAGCATCATTTGTTCAAAAGCTGCTAGCTCATTCATAGCTATTAAAATCGACCCATCGAGGGGTCACAATGTCTTATTCTAAAAAGAGTTCGAGGATTTTGCAATAATTATTTTTCGGGAAGTTTATCAAAGACTATAACTTTCCCTTTTTCCCCCGAGCGTTGCTCAAATCTTCCGGCGTAGGTATGCGCCAAAAGCGATTTGTGATAAAACCCGTGCATACTTTCGGGAAGTATCTCCGTTAGCCTTTCCATAAGATAGTGGCTTATTTTATCAGCCTCTTTCCCTTCGCCTCTTTGGCTACTTTCGCTTAAGAGAGATTCGAGAGTTATCGGCTCACCAATCCTTATAGTCACACCCCCACCCCTAATTGGCCTATAGTGGATTTTTCCACTTTTAAAATTGTCGAATACTATCGAGAGTGGTATAAAGAAGCCACCTCCAATTTGACCCTTATCTTTAAGTTTTTTCATAACTCTGGCAACTGCTCCGACCCCGCTTTCTGCGGGCATTAAGGAAGCCCCCTCGCTTCTATGGCCTTCTGGGAAAATTATAATAAGGGGCCCACTGGGCATTACCGAATTTATTAGGCGTGCAAACTTATCATCTAGTGTTCGGGAGATCCTGGGGTCGATAGGATTTTCTCCCCTTCTTCTATACGATTGAACGACTTCGGGCATTTGAAATCCTGCCTGATTTCTCCCAAGACCAGTAAGCACTGAATATAAAGCGTAGTTTTTGAATTGAGCGTGGTGGTGTGAAACCGGAATGACGACGTTGTCGAGTCTTTCGGGAACAAAACGCTGTAAAAATGAAACTACAAGAACTGGGTCGTCTATGGCCGAGTGGTTGAAATAGATAACCGCAGGGTGATCCGGTGTTTCCCTCAAAACGTCCAAATTATTTATCCCTTGGGATTTCAGTTGGTAGCCTAAGGAAGCTATTATTTCAAAACCACGGAGGAAATTTCCGTTATCTATTTCTCTCGGCATAAAAGTAAATTATACAAAATAAAAGTGAAGTTAATACTTGCCCTTTGTAAGGTCGTCTAGAACGCTTACTACTCTGGCTGTCATCCTAAGAAATCCTGCTTGCAATTTATATGGTTCAGTTGCGCCCGGCTTGACCGAAACCATAAGAGATGGGACCTCTTCTTCTAAAATAAACCAAGCTAAACCGCGCTCAAAAAGTGAGTGTTGGTTGGGGAGTAGCTCAATATTTATAGAGGAAACTTCATGACCGTTAGTAGAAACACTATGGTGGCCTGCAACGCTTCTTGGTGTAACTCCAGGTTTTTCCGCGCGAGAATAGACTACAAGTTTTTCATCCTCAGATCCCGAGACACCAATTAATCTGGCGGCAATTTGCAATGTTGGAACGGGGTATTGGAAGTTATGCAAATATTGAGAATTTTGGCAATTCCATTCAAAAGCTTTTTGAAAAGTCTCAAAAATACGCTCTTCTAAAAACTCTCCCTTCGGGCGACCGAATTGGTTCACTCCAGTTATTCGAGTTTGGGTCACCCGAATATTAGCGCTCTTTAAAAGCTCTTTTGGGTCTAAGGGGACTGATTCATCTTCTGGACTTCTAGACATAATCGGGGAATTTTACAGTGAATAGGCTTAAATGTCCAAAGTAGCCATTTTCGCGTGGGTTTGGATGAATTTCTTTCTCGGAGGAACTTCTTCTCCCATAAGCATGGTAAACATCCTGTCCGCCGCTTCTGCGTCGTCAATTGTTATTTGCTTTAGGGTTCTTTTTGCCGGATCCATGGTGGTTTCCCAAAGCTGAAGTGGATTCATCTCCCCCAAACCTTTATATCTTTGAATAGTCGGTTTCCCTCCGTCTCTTTTCAATATTGTGTCTTTTTCTTCGTCGGTGTAGGCATAGTTAACTACTTTTCCAATCTGGATTTTATAAAGAGGGGGAAGAGCGACATAAAGAAAGCCTCTCTCAACTATTTCCGGCATATGGCGGAAGAAAAAGGTAAGTAGAAGGGTCTTAATATGTCCCCCGTCTACGTCCGCATCCGTCATGATGATTATGCGGTGATATCGGACCTTTTCATAGTTAAGTGAATCCCCTATTCCTCCTCCTAGGGCAACAATTAGGTCTCTAATTTCTTCAAACTTAACAATTTTATCGAGCTGAGCTCTTTCGGTGTTTAAGATTTTTCCTCCAAGGGGAAGTATTGCTTGAAACTTTCGGTCCCTCCCTTGCTTGGCAGACCCTCCAGCGCTATCGCCTTCGACGATATAGAGTTCTGAAACTGTCGGGTCTGAGGTTTGACAATCCGCAAGTTTTCCTGGAAGCATTGCGCCCTCTAAGGCACCTTTCCTTAGAACCGCTTCCTTGGCAGCACGAGCGGCAAGGCGCGCCTGGGCTGCCAAGAATACTTTCTCAAGTATCCTTTTTGCATCAGCCGGGTGCTCTTCAAAGTAATAGTCGAGCCCTTCTTTGACTGCGGTGGCTGTAAAGCCCTGAACCTCGGGGTTATTAAGCTTTGCCTTTGTTTGTGATTCGAACTGAAGTGCTTCGGAGGACATTTTGATATAAACGACCGCAGTTAAGCCTTCTTTAAGGTCATCCCCCGTTAAAATATTTTTGTCTTCATTTTTACCATTTCCATTTCCGTTTAAGCGCTTGGCATAGTCAGAAATAGCCCGGGTGAGAGCGATTCTAAAACCGGTAACGTGAGTTCCCCCGTCGGTTGTGTTTATTCCGTTTACAAAACCCTTAACATTTTCGGAGTAAGAATCCGTGTATTGAAGGGCCACCTCACAAGAAATACCCGCGTCCTCTTTGGCCATATAAAGAACGTCCGATATTGCTACTTTGCCGCGGTTTGTATGGGCGACCAACGATTTTATTCCGCCCTCGAAGTAGTAGGAGAAAACTTCTCCATTTCTTTCGTCAATAAAATGAAAAGAGAGGCCCCCCACTAAGTAGGCTCTATCTTTTAAGAGAGCTTTGGCCTTTTCGTCGTCAAAAGTGACTTCGCCAAAAATAGCCTTGTCAGGGTAGAAGGTTGTGATAGTTCCTGAAGTCTCTTCATTAACTTTTATCCCCCACTTACTTGGAAGCCACTCGCTAAGTTGTTTTTCCGTAGCAAGTGCCACCCCTTTTATGGGTTTACCTGCTTTGTATTCTTGGAAGTAAGCCTTCCCGTCTCTTAATACGATAACTCTAAAGAATGAGGAAAGCGCATTGACAACCGAAGCTCCTACTCCGTGAAGACCACCGGAAATTTTGTAGGCTCCACCGCCGAACTTACCCCCGGCGTGGAGTTTGGTCATGGTAAGCTCGAGGGCCGAAACTCCCGATTTGTGCTTATCAACCGGGATTCCTCGGCCGTCGTCTCGAACTGTGGCCGAGCCGTCTTTAGAAATAACCACCCAGATATTTTTGGCTACCCCTGCAAAGGATTCATCGACCGAGTTATCGACTATCTCACGGAGGCACTCATGAAGTCCCCTGGAGTCAGTTGAGCCAATATACATACCAGGTCTTTTTCTGACTGGTTCAAGGCCCTCAAGGACCTGAATTTCTTTTGCCGTGTAGTCGGAGAAATCACGTTTTGCCATAAAAACCCTCTATTTTAGCCTTAGCTATACCCTTTAATTATACCCTAAAAAAAGCCTCTACTCAAGGCTAATTACAAAGTTTGTAAGCTGCAAAAGTACGTTTCCGTTCCTCTTTATAGAGGAAAGCGCACCCAGTGCCCTTTTTAAATTTTGAGCTTTTTGGGCCAAGTTAGAATCCCCTTTTATTAGTGTTAAATGCCAATTTTCAATAACTTCCTCCAAGAAGCTTTCCGCATTCTCCCTTTTTTTTATGCCTTCGACAAAGATAAGTTTCTCCCCCAAATTCAATTTCAAAAAATTATCCGCCTCAGGGCTTATCTGCCCCCTCGGGTTTTTAACGAATATAATCTGGCACCTTGAGACAATTGTCGGTAATACTTTGGCAACTGATGCCGCGCTTAAAATATAGAAAAGGTTTTCTTGAGGCTCCTCAAGGCGCTTAAGAAAGGCATTTTGTGCTTCAGTTGTTGCCCCATCTATACCTTTTATATATATGGTCTCCCTCTGGCTCAGGGAAAGTGAAGTTACACGGGATAATTGCCTTACGTCCTCTATTTTTAGCAAGGGAAATTCCATTAAGGAAGCGTCTAATTTTTGAGACAAGTTTACCGCCTCTTTGTCTAGGTTTTCGAGGTCTTTCCCTATTAATAAGTAAGCGTGCATCATTAAGATTTTATAGATCGGCCGCTAAATGTCAAAGCAATTTTAGAGTTGATAGTTTAGAGCTCATCATTCATAATGACATTAAGTTTATATGGCTGCCCAAACGGCGGTTTCTCCAGCAGTAAATGGTGATAGTGTCAAAACCTTGGCCGATATTTTAGTTACCCAGGGGGCTTTTAGTGAAGAGAGGGCAAAGCAGGTAAAACTCGCAGAGATCCAAACTGGGAAGTCTCAAGAAGAGATTTTAAAATCCCAAAACATGGTCTCAGAAACAGACCTGGTTAAGGCGAAAGCTGCACTATATAACATTCCCTACATTGACCTTTCTAACCTTCCCGCCTCCCCAGAGGCTTTGGCGGTTCTTCCCCAAGAGGTCGCAGAAAAATTTAAGGTATTTCCTATTTCGGTAGATTCTGCCGGCAAGCAGTTAGTTCTTGCCATGGCAGACCCCATGGACCTATCCGCCATTGAGTTTATAGAACAAAAGACCGCGTTGAGGGTTAAGCCCCAAGCAGCCGAAGCTTCAAAAATTATAGAGTTTATAGCTGGTCGCTATTCAACTTCCCTAGCCCGTGAGGTCACAGAGGCTCTAAAGGAGGTTTCTCCAGAGGGAGAGAATCTGAAGATGTTTGAGACCAATAAGATGGGCATAATTAGGGAGGAAAAAATTGCCGAAATAGTATCTCACATCTTAGAGTTTGCCATGAAATCACGCTCCTCTGACGTGCACGTTGAACCCCAGGAAAAATCGACCCGAGTGCGCTACAGAATTGACGGAATTTTGCAGGAAAAACTTACCACGCCTAAAGATTTACACGAGGCACTCATCTCCAGGATAAAAATCCTTTCTGGAATGAAAATAGACGAAAAAAGAATTCCCCAGGACGGGCGTTTTAACTTTAAAGCAGCGGGTGAGGAGGTAGACCTCAGAGTCTCGTCCCTGCCAACCGCGTGGGGGGAGAAAGTGGTACTAAGGCTTCTTAAAAAGTCGGGTGGTGTTCCCACGCTTCCAGAGCTTGGACTTCGCGGTCGGGCTTTAAAAAACTTCGAAGATTCAATTTTAAGGCCGCACGGAATAATTGTCATTTGTGGTCCAACGGGAAGCGGGAAAACGACCACACTTTATTCGGTTATCTCAAAAATTTCTACACCCAAAGTCAACATTGTTACGCTTGAGGACCCTATTGAATACAAAATTGCCGGAGTCAATCAGGTTCAGATAAACCCGGCGGCGGGACTGACATTCGCATCGGGTCTTAGGAGTTTTTTAAGGCAGGACCCGAATATCATTCTTGTGGGAGAAATACGTGACAAAGAAACGGCGGACTTGGCAATTCAGGCTTCACTAACTGGCCACTTGGTTTTTTCTACCTTACATACAAACGACGCTTCGGGGGCGCTTCCGAGACTTTTAGATATGGGGGCGGAACCATATCTTTTGGCATCCTCCATGACGGCAATTGTTGCCCAAAGAGTTGTAAGACAAATCCACAAAGATTGTAAAGTCGGCTACACCCCAGACCCCAAGGTAATGGCCGACATGAAGGCGGTTCTGGGCAGCCTCTGGCCGATAAATCGGGGCGGACAATTATATAAGGGAGAGGGAGACCCGGAGTGTGGTAATTCGGGTTACTTCGGAAGAGTAGGCATTTTTGAGGTATTGCCCATAACCGAAAAAATTAGTAGGCTTATACTAGAGAGGGCGGCGAGCTCCGCCATTGAGCGCGAAGCGCGTGAGGAAGGGATGATAACCCTCAAGCAAGACGGATACCTGAAAGTTTTGGAGGGTATCTCCACAATTGAAGAAGTATTAAGAGTTGCCCAAGAGTAAATGTCAAATATTAAACACCTGCTAGAGCTAACAGTTGAAAGGAACGCCTCAGACCTTCACGCAATTGTCGGCATTCCCCCAACCCTAAGAATTGAAGGTCAGCTTCATCCGGTTCCCGCAGAGACGATTTCAACGCCAGATACGGTCTACTCCTTTCTTAAAGAAATCCTCTCAACCGAAATGCTCGAGAGGCTTGTTGTAAACAAAGAAATAGACTTCTCCCTAGCTTTCTCTGAAAAAGCCAGATTTAGGGTGAATGCTTACTCTTCCAAGGGCGCTTTTGCAATTTCGTTTAGAAAAATACCTCTTGAGATCCCCGAGCTTGACTCCCTTGGACTTCCTAAAATTCTGCATTCATTTACGTCTCTTCGACAAGGATTTATTTTAGTTACAGGTCCCACAGGGCACGGAAAATCAACCACACTTGCCGCGGTACTCGATGAGATAAATAAGACCAGGGAAACCCACATTATAACAATTGAGGACCCAATTGAGTTTATTTTTAAGCCTATAAAGTCGATAATTTCACAAAGAGAAATGGGGGTGGATACTCACTCTTGGCAAATTGCTCTCCGGAGTGTGCTCCGAGAAGACCCGGATGTAGTCTTGGTCGGAGAGATGCGGGATTATGAGACTATTTCGGCGGCTCTAACCATTGCAGAAACGGGCCACCTAGTATTTGCCACGCTCCACACAAATTCCGCAGCCCAAACAATAGACAGAATTGTAGACGTATTCCCCGACGAGCAGCAGGATCAGGTCAGGCTCCAACTATCTAACGTCATTGAGGCTGTATTTTCCATGCGGCTTGTTCCTGGAACTACAGGGAACCGGGTGGTTGCATATGAAATGATGCTTGGCTCCCCTGCAATTAAAACCGCCGTTCGCGATGGTAAAACTCACCAGATAGATAACATACTTCAAACCTCGCAGGAGATTGGTATGAATACCCTGGAAGTTTCCTTGGCATCTTTAATTAAAAGCGGGAAGGTGTCACTCGAGACTGCCCAGGCATTCTCCTTAAGACCCGAAGAGTTAAATAGACTGATTCGTTCTTCAAGGTAATAATGAGAAGGTATAGGTATAAAGCCAAAAATAGAAATGGCGAGGTCGTGGCCGGAGAGGTGGAGGCCTCATCCGCCCTTCTTGCGGCGAAGCTCGTTCGTCAAAAAGGTCTCGTCGTTTTTTCACTGATCCCCTTAAGTCAAAATCCGCTTGACCTCATTGCAAAACTTCGCGATAGAATTACCTTTGGAGACCTAACCGTATTCACCAGACAGCTCGCAACCATGATTAACGCAGGTCTCCCCCTAACCGAGGCACTTTTGATTTTGAGGTCTCAGTCAAAGGCTTCGCTCCAGAAGGTCGTTGGACAGGTTCTTGCAGACGTCGAAGGTGGACTTGCCCTCTCCTCCGCCATGGCCAAGCATCCTAAGATATTCACAGCCTCCTATGTGGCTCTAGTTCGCTCAGGTGAGCTCGGAGGACTACTGGACGAGGTTCTAGTGAGACTCGCCGACAATATGGAAAAGGAACAAGAGTTTAGGGGTAAAGTACGAGGAGCGCTCATATATCCCGCGATAATTGTCGTCGGGATGTTTATAGTGGGTTTCATTATGATGATCTTCGTAATCCCCCGACTTCTTAGCCTTTATACAGAATTTGGCGCAAGAATCGAGCTTCCTCTACCGACGCGGGTCTTAATTTTTGTATCCGGTATTTTGACCAAATTCTGGCCGATTTTTCTAATACTGGCTGGGGCGGTAGCCTACGGATATCAAATGTATAGAAAAACTCCAAAGGGAAGGAGAAAAACCGACGAACTTCTTTTTAAGATCCCAATCTGGGGGGAACTTCAAAGACAAGTAGTTTTAACGGAACTTACACGAACAATGTCTCTTATGGTTGGGGCTGGAGTATCGATACTTGAGGGGTTAACAATTTCTGCCGAGGTGGTTTCAAATACGGTGATGTCAGACGCCCTGAAAGACGTCGCCAAGCAGGTTGAAAAGGGATTTCCGGTCGCCTACTCTTTTGCCAAGCACCCGGAAGCATTCCCATTTTTGCTTTCTCAGATGATTTCAGTGGGAGAGGAAACGGGTAAGATGGATGAAGTTTTATCCAAGGTTTCACACATCTTCGAGGTAGAAAGCGATCAAAAAGTAAAAGCCCTAACGAGCGCAATTGAGCCTGTAATTATGATATTTCTTGGTGTGGGGGTAGGGTTTTTGGTCGTGGCCATAATCCTGCCAATTTATAACTTAACGACTCAACTTTAAGATATTGGGGTACTTGACACAAGCTTTTAGTTATTTGATACTAAATATAGACTACTTTAGAAAGTGAAGGGGGGTGACAAGATAAATTTATGACTGCCCGATTTAAAGGTTTTACACTCGTAGAACTCTTAATAGTTATTGCAATCATTGGAGTTTTGGCGGTTGTAGTTCTTGTCGCCATTAACCCGGTGGAGCAGCTTGCCAAGACCAGGGATTCGGGAAGAATTTCAACGGTCACCCAGGTTGGTCACGCCCTACAGGCTTACTACACGTCTCACGCAACACAGACAAACGCTTGGCCGGGAGAGTTAACTTGGTCAGACGATTTGACGGTATCAGGTGAGCTTAGTACTTTCCCGAGCGGAATAGGATACCCTGCAAGCTTTACAGTTTGTGCGGAAAACGACGAGCCGGATGGAGGTACCAATATTCCAACTTATTGTTATGATTGGGATTCCACAGCTTCTGACTATGGTTCAATTGTCTATTCAAGAATGGAGTCGAATAACCAGAATAGCAAATGTGGTGCAAACATGGCTTTCGCCTTGTTCTCGACAGAAGATGGTCGTGGAGGAATTGTATGTAGTGCTGGAGCAGACTTAAACCCAGCGGCAGCTGGTGGATGGGCCTACCAATAAGATTTGCTAAGATAGGAGTTTATACGAAAGCGCCAGAAGAGCTACTTAAGTTTTAGGTGGCAACTGGCGCTAGCGTATTAAAATGGAACTAATTTATACTTTTCTTGTCCTCATCTTAGGACTTTGTGTTGGTTCATTTGTATCAGCTCTAACCTATAGAGCACCACGGGGAATAAGTATTGCCAAGGGGCGCTCATTTTGTCCACATTGTAAAGCCAAAATTTCCTGGTATGACAATATTCCCCTACTTTCATTTCTTTTCTTGAGGGGAAAATGCAGAAACTGTGGCAAAAAGATTTCCTTGAGGTATCCTTTTATTGAAGGGGCTATTGCCCTTGGCTTTTTGTACATCTACTCCTCAACGTGCTCTTTAGGAAGTCATGAGGTAGTATGCCGGTGGAATGAGTCTCTGGGGACAATAAATCTTGCCTTTTTATTTTTTGTTTTTTCACTTCTTGTTGCCATTTTTGTAATCGACCTTGAGCGCCAAATCATTCCGGATAACTTAGTTTTCATTTTATTTTCAGTAACTACACTGTTTTTACTCCTGGGTTTATCTCAGTTTTTTTTCGTTAACTTTCTCACCGGATTTCTTGCGGCAGCCTTTTTACTCCTTCTTTTTTTGATAACAAAGGGGAAAGGCATGGGACTGGGGGACGTAAAATTTGCCGTATTTGCGGGAGTTTTTTTGGGTTGGCCCCAAAGCGTTACTTGGCTTTTTGCGAGTTTTTTAATAGGAGCCTTTGTGGGACTAGCCCTTATACTTCTTAGAAAAGCCTCTTTTGGAAAGCACATTCCATTTGGGCCATTTTTAGTAGTATCATTTTTTATAGCGGCCTTTTACGGTGAAAGGATACTCAAGTGGCTAAATTTCTAAAAAAAATCAAAAAAGCCTCAGGTGTATTTATGCTCGAGCTACTCATTGTAATGGCCATACTCGTAATAATTGCCACAGCCTTCTTTTTTGCCTACCAATCGAATTTCAATAAAAGCCTCGACGGAAAACGAAAAACAGACCTTTATACGATTGCCCAAGCCCTTGAAGAATACGAGAAAGATAATGAAAGCTATCCCTCAGCACTTCCCCAATGTAATTCCTCGACCGCTGGCTCTGACCTTGAAGGGTACATGGCAGAAGTTCCTTGTGACCCCAGAACTGGCCAAAGTTTTATCTATGAGGTTGGGCCAACCCAAACCACAAGAACTTGGTATAGAATCTATTCACGCTTACAAGTTAGCGGTGATCCAGACGTCGCCGAGCTCGGATGTCAGGCTGGTTGTGGCCCGGGAAGCGCATATAACTACTATGTTTCAAGCCCCAACTCTCCAGGACTTGCCGTTGCGGGATTTATTCCCAATCCCCCGCCGACACCTACTAATTCTCCAACGCCAACGCCAAGCGGGCCAACACCTACACCCACACCATCGTCTACTCCCACCCCCACGCCTACTCCTATACCTAGTCTTTTAACAAATCCAGGGTTTGAAAGTGGGAGTACTTCATGGATTGGGGTAAGTGGAGCAGCCTCTATAGTATCTTCCCAATCTCATTCCGGGGTAAATAGTTTACAAATCGTTCAACCAGCATCTGGCCAGAAAACGGTTTACCAAACAGTAAATGTTACTGCTGGACAGAATTACACATTGTCGGGTTGGATGAAATCTAATGCTACTAACCGGGCCGCAAGCATCACCGTTTCTTGGAGGGACAGTGTCGGGGCTCCGATATCGTCGATAACAGTCGGTATCCAACAAGGAACAGTCAATTGGACCCAATACTCTATTAATGCGACGGCCCCGGTTGGTGCAGTAACTGCCAGATTTATTTTAGGCCAGATTTGGGGTGCAGGTGGAACTGCATGGTTTGACGACCTATTCATGCAGTAGATATGAAATTTTTCACCAAACAAGAAGCTTTAGCGGTTGTTGCAATACTTCTTGCGATAATATTAATTTCTCTTCAGAATTTTAGAACTTCTTTAAGGCGAGCTCGAGATGCCCAGAGGAAAAACGATATCGGGGCAATAGCAAATGGGATTAGCCGCTATGGAAACGATTTTGCCGTATACCCCCTCGCTTCAGGTGACGGCAAAATTCTTGCTTGTAGACCTGAAGTCTCAACTAATAAGGTTGGGGAAGAAATTGTGGAGTTTGAACCCTGTATATGGGGAAAAGACTCGCTTCGTGATGCGCTTGATCTTACCTACCCTAGCTATATAGAAGCTCTTCCCTCGGATCCTGAGGGTGACTTGGGCATAAGCTACTTATATTTATCAAGTGGACAAAATTATCAAGTATATGCGGCCTTGGAAGGAGTCGATGAGGCTGAATATGATCCTAATATAGTTGCAAGAAACTTAACTTGTGGCATGAGAATTTGTAATTTCGGCCGGTCAAGCGGCGTCCCCCTTGATAAATCGATAGAAGAATACGAAAATGAATTATTAGAACAAAAATTATGAGAAAAGGCTTCACAATCGTTGAACTTCTGATAGTAATGTCAATTTTGGCGGTCCTCGCAACCTTCTTTATAAGCGGCTATACGGGAACGCAAAGGAGGGCCCGGGACGCCCAAAGAAAGAGCGACCTAAAACAAATTGCAAATTCCTTCGAGATTTTCTTCTCGGACCATAAAAGATATCCCCCTGCCTCCGGCACACAGATTGCCGCGTGTACTTATAACGCAGTGACGGAGACCGGTACGGCTTGTGCTTGGGCCTCAGGTCAATTTTCAGACGGCACTACCGTCTATTTTAAAACGGTACCGGGTGACCCATCAGGAGGCTATACTTACGTTTATAGAACGGACGCAAATGGAACAAATTTTAGACTATACGCTCGGCTCGAGAACCCCGAGGACCCAGATATTATTACGGGACTTACTGAGAATGCTTGTCATACCACTTATGTTTGTAATTTTGCGATAACGTCTGGAAACGTAAATCCTTAAGGCGTAGTATTAGATAAACTGCTCATGCAAAAATTTAAGCATTTAATATTCGCTTTTACATTGATTGAGCTTCTAGTTGTTATTTCTATAATTGGTCTTTTGGCCACACTTCTTGTTGCAAACTTTAATGCGGCTAGGGCACGCGCCCGAGACGCCCAAAGGAAAAGCGACGTTAGAAATATTCAAACAGCACTCCGCCTTTATTATAACGATACTAAGCGCTACCCCTGTGAAGAAACTCCGGGTACTCCTTCGCGAATTAGGGCGTGTAGCGTTAATGCAAACTGTGGGGCCGTAAATGTATGTTCCTGGGACGGAAGCTGGGCAATAGGCTCAATTACTTATATGACAAAATTACCTGGAGACCCATCTACCAGTAGGCCTCCATATCGGTACAACCAGATAGACAATGATAACTATACTCTTGAGGCGTGTCTAGAAAATGAGAGCGACGACGATTGTCAAGGTAACGCTTCCTGGTGTGCGGCCGGTACAGGGTGCATTTATAGAGTCCAACCGTAGTGGCAAAATCTAAATATAAAAAATTCTTCGGATTCACACTTCTTGAACTCCTAGTGTCGATTTCAATAATCGGGGTTTTAGCGGGACTTGCGCTTGTTTCATTTACCGGTTCTCAAAGACAAGGGAGAGATACTCAGAGAAAATCGGACATTCAGCAATATTCGGCCGCCCTTGAAACCGATGCAAATGAGGCAAATGGTCTTTACCCTGTTTATTTAGCCGCTACATCTCTTGTTACGGTTTGTACCAATGACCTTTCTCTATCAATTTGTCCCGAAGACCCGGGAACCGGGGGGCAATATCTTTATCAATCTAACTCCGGAGGATCAAAATATGTCATTTGGTCAAACATCGAAGGCTTAAGTAATTACTGGGTAGCCTGTTCTAACGGAGTTGTTGGAGAGAGCACGGTTGCCCCGTCGGGAGGAGATTGTCCTATTGCCGACGTAACACCGACGGCTTTGCCTACTTCTCCTCCAGCAACCAACACACCTACTAGTGCGCCTGCTTCTCCTACACCTACACCGAGTGGGCCTACACCTACCCCAATTCCTGGAGGCAATCTACTGATTAATCCTGGTTTTGAAAGTGGAAATACGGGTTGGGCTGGAATTGGAAGCGGGGGTGCTTCGGTCGTAACAACACAGTTTCATTCTGGAGTACAGAGTTTGGAAATTATTCAACCGGCGAGCGGTTCAAAATCGGTACGCCAGACTGTGTTTGTGACTGAAGGCCAAAATTATCTGCTTTCTGGCTGGATAAAATCTGCCTTGACTGCTACCTCCGCTAATATTTCAGTTTTTTGGAGAAATAGTGCTGGATCGATTTTTTGGACTTCAAATGTAGGGGCACAATCGGGGACGAAAAATTGGACCCAATACTCAACTAATTTTACTGCTCCGGCCACGGCGGTTAGTGCTCTTTTCCAGGTAGGTGTTGGAGCTGGTGCGGGAAGCGCCTGGTTTGACGATTTAGTCTTGCAGTAAGTGCTCAAAAATGTAAAAATTGAATAAGCTGCCCATGTTAAAATATCGATTTGGTTTTACTCTTCTTGAACTGCTCGTTGTTATTTCAATCATTGGAATTCTAGCCGGTTTGACTATGGTTTCTTTCACAGGCGCTCAGAAACAGGCTAGAGACACACAAAGACAATCAGATTTAAAGCAATACCAGAATTTACTTGAGTCATTTGCTTCAACGAGGTCAGGATTGTATCCTTCAAGGATTACAGCGGCTGTAACGCTAGATTCACTTTGCGGCACACTTGGAGCTTCGGGTTGCCCCTTAGACCCATCAAACCCCACTTATAACTATTACTATATATCAAACGGAAGCGGGTCTCCTTCAAATAACGCTACACAATTTGTGATTTGGGCTTATCAAGAGAACTCAAGTCAATATTTTATCGTTTGTTCGATTGGGAAGACAGGGACGGCGGCGGCTGCGCCGATAAATGATTCATGTCCATTACCATGATTACCGAAAAGTCAAAAATAGGTTTTACTCTGATAGAACTCCTTGTTGTAATTTCTATTATTGGCATACTCATTGCTCTTTCGGGATTTGGGCTTCAAGGAGCAAGAAGATCCGCCAGAGACGCAAGAAGAAGAGCCGACATTGAACAGATGAGATCAGCCTTAGAGCTTTATAAAAGCGACTGTGGCGATTATCCAGCTTCGGTGGCATTCACGGGAGGTGCTACCTTACAGGGAGATGGGTCACCAGCTTCTTGTGCAGTTGGAAATACCTATATGGTAAATAGGCCGAATGACCCCGTTTCACCACAAATATATCGTTATAACCGGATTACTCCAACCACCTATGAAATTTGTGCAACGATTGAGAATGGCGGAGGGAGTGTTGCATGTGCCGGGATGAATCCTGGCATATGTAGTGGGGCGGGAGGTATTCCCTGTAATTACCGAGTTACAAACCCCTAAGACTCTAATGCCGAATTTTAATATCTAATGACAAATGTTTTACTCAAATTCAAACTCCATAAGCTAAATTTCCTTCAGCAAAACCGAGGATACACGTTGATCGAAATTTTGGTCGGTATGAGTATTTTTGCACTCGTTTTTTTATTGGGCTTTGCGAGTTATCGGGAGTTTGCCCGGCGCCAAGCGTTAGCGGGGGTTGCAAGGAGTATGCGTGGTGACATTCGGTTTGCCCAAGAACTTGCTTTGGCCGGTAAAAAACCGGCTTCTGGTTGTGGTGTGCTTCGCGGATATTATTTTGTTTCAAGCCCACCCTCAACTTATGAGATTTCAGCCTATTGCGATACTGGAGTAGTCTTAGAAAAGAGGGTTGATCTGGCCTTGGGAATTACTCTTTCTGGCATGGCCCCTGATTTAACTCCTTCAAATACGATTCTATTTAAGGCATTGGGTGCAGGAACAAATATCCCTGCAGGATCATCGACAATAATAACTCTTTCTCAAACAGACATAGGAAATACGGCCATTGTGACCGTTACAACAGGAGGAGAAATAAGATGAAAAAAGGCCAATCCCTTTTTGAGGTAGTCATTGCCGTTGGCGTAATGGGAATAGTAATCTCGGCAGTTGTAGCTCTTGCAGCGACTTCTATAAGAAATTCGACTTTCAGCAGGAATAACTCTTTAGCAACTCGCTACGCCCAAGAGGCTATTGAATGGATGCGGGGAGAAAGAGACGCAAGTTGGGTTACTTTTTATAATTATTCAATCGTTGCTGGGAATATGTATTGCCTAGATACTCTTTCTTGGGCAAAAGCAAGACCGTGTAATGCAGGTGAGTATCTAAGCGCTACTATATTAACAAGGAGGGTAATATTTTCAGTGATATCCCCTACCGATGTTGAAGCTGAAGTGACGGTTTTATGGACAGATTCACAAGGAACTCATCAAGTAGCAACAAGCACCGTATATACCGATTGGAGGTCAAGATAAATGCGCAAACAAAATTTACAGGGTTTTTCTATGATCGAAATATTGGTAGTGATTTTGGTTTTTGCGACCTTGGCCGCTTTGTCTACAGAGAGCTTGCTACTTTCCCTTAGAGGTTCAAAACGCTCAGAAAGCTCAATTGGAGTTAGAGAAAACTTGAATTATGCCCTTTCAATTATAGAGCGGCAGCTACATAACGCAGAAAGTATCGAATCTTGTACTTCAACTTCTATTTCATACAACGACGCCCAGTCTCTACCTGCAGATTTTAATTGTGATTTGATCTCCGGACAAATAGCTTCATCATCCGCCCAACTGACCTCCACAAGTATAAGGGTTACTGCTTGCAATATTGTCTGCGATTTAGGAAGCGCGGGCGTACCTCCTTCGGTATCAATCTCAGTTACTGCCCAAGATGCATCTGCCACTGGGTTTGAGCAACAGCAAGTGACTACTAATACCCAAATAATGCTCAGAACCTACTAGCCGAGGGTTGACCGAGCATTTGGCACTTGATACACTAAATTGTAATGTTAGACCCTCTGCCCAACAAGAATCTTGTGCGCGGCCAGGCTTTATTGGTTGTACTTCTTTCCATGGCTGTGATCTTAACTGTAGTTCTTTCGGTTATTTCACGCTCGATAACTGATATTTCTCTGACGACATATTCAGAAGACGCACTACGCGCTTTCTCAGCAGCCGAAGCAGGAGTCGAGAGGGCATTAATTGTTGGATCTAATGTTTCCGATAGCGTGGGTGACGCGTCTTTCAGTGCGGACGTTTCGGGTCTAGCAGAGAACTCCCCCTATTTTAATTACCCCGTCGATATTTATTCAAGTGAAAGCATTTACCTTTGGTTTGTTGCCCACGATGCAGACGGCAGTTTAATATGTGATGGGCCAAGTGGTCGACCATGTTTTACTGGGCCTTCGGTCGACGTTTGCTGGGGTAGGAGCGAGACAAGTCCGGATAGCGCGAGTCCAGCAATTGAGGTTTCAGTATTCTATGACGTAGGCCAAGGAGGAGTTACTAGTGGGAATTTTGCCAATGTGGAGGTGGCAAGGGCTACTTTTGACCCCAATTCCGGACGAGCCCCTGGAATAAATAGTTTTACATATATCCCTCCCACAACGTGTGCCCTTGGCCCCGAAAATTATGCTTTCTCGGCGACGGTCGACTTTTCTTCATTAGGCATTCCGGCGTTAACCTGTCAAGACGTGGAGGGGTGTCTTTTGGGCGCAAGAGTAAGAACTTTTTATAACACCGTACTCGCCCACCCCGTAGGGTTTGACGTTCAACCAGAGATATTACCAGCCCAAGGGAGATTGGTTGAATCTGTAGGAACAACCTCCAATCAAAGTTCAGTAAGAAAAATTGAGGCATATAGAACATTCGGAGGTCCAGCGCCCATATTTGACGCTGCAGTATTTAGCGAAGGAAGTGTTACCAAACCCTAAAGTAAATGAGTGTAGGACTCGATATTGGCTCCAAGACGATAAAAATTGTCGAGCTAGCAAGAGACGCTGGCGGATTTAAATTACGTGGTTCTGGGGTAATAGGCTATGCCGGGAATCCCCCAGAGCATTCCCAGGACGACAAGGAACTTCAAACACTTGCGGCCGCAATTAAAAAACTTCACAGAGAAGCAAATATTTCCTCAAAGGACGTTGCAGTTGCACTCCCCGAGCCGCAAGTTTTTACTCGTACCGTAAAATTTCCTCCCTTAAATGACCAAGAGGTGGCTTCAGCCGTAAAATGGGAAGCCGAGCAGTATATCCCAATTCCAATTACTGAGGCTATAGTCCAGCACCAAATTCTTGAAAGGAGAGACTCCGCTACCCCACCAGAGGTTTTGGTTCTTTTGGTTGCGGCTCCCAAAGTACTCGTCGAAAAGTATATTAGGACTGTCGAAATGGCCGGGTTAAACGCAATTGCGATTGAGACCGAGCTTATGGCTTTGGTACGCGCGCTTGCCCCCGTAGACCAAACGGTACTTCTGGTCGATTTTGGAGCTCGCTCAACCGACATTGCGATTGCCAAAAATGGACAGCTTTCTTTTACCCGCTCAATACCGACCGCGGGAGAAGCTTTTACAAGAGCAGTTGCCCAATCTCTCGGTGTCCAAATTACCCAAGCCGAGGAATACAAAAAAGCATATGGATTTTCTGAAAGTCAGTTAGAGGGTAAAATCAAAGGAGCGCTTGACCCTGTATTTTCGATTGTTAATGAAGAAATAAAAAAAGCCATCCATTTCTATCAAACTGAAGGGAAAGGAGAAACTCCAAAGTCAGTCCTTGTATCTGGGGGAAGCGCTGGACTTCCAGAGATGATTTCAGCTATGACTAAAATGTTAAATCTTGAGGTAGTTATAGGAAATCCATTCTCAAAAGTGGTTATCGCCCCTGAAGTTGCCAAGGCGGTTGCACCCTACGCACCCCTTTACCCAATTTCTGTAGGCCTGGCGATGAGGAGGTAATTTTGAAGTGGTTGAGATTAATTTATTACCACAAGGTTTAGCAGCGAGGCCCTCCGTCGTTAAAACCTCAGGGGTTGTCAAACAAGTTCTAACCGTCGGATTTATCATTTTTATTTTGGCGGCAGTTGTAATTTCTGCCTTTTTCATATTTTATTCAAGAGAACTTAAGACCTCTCGCGAAAAAATTACCGAACTTGAGGGAAATATCAAAGCGCTTGAAGTAACTGAACAAAGGCTACTTTTAGTCAAAGAGAGACTTGAAAAGGCAAAACAGGTTTTGGGTGCGGATTCTTCAATCGATGAGGTAGAGGCATTTTCGTCACTTCTTGCAAGTTTACCCGAAGGGGTTTCAATTTCTGAGGTAAGAATTTTAAAAGAAGAAACCCGAATGACTTTTGGAGCCCCGAGCACTCCCGTCCTTGCTTCTGTAATAAAACTGATGAGAGAGTCGAGTTTATATAAAAATATTGACATGATAGCATTTTCGTTTTCGCCAGAAACAGGATTTAATGTGGGGCTAAAACTACTTAAATGAGAACGACAGACACCTTAAATGTTATAGCTGCAAATTCCAGAGTTTTAGTGGGACCGCTTGTCCTTTTGGTTGTCTTACTTCTACTTTTTGTCTTTGCCTTAAGGGTAGGAATTGGACAGATTATTTCTCTATCTAAAAAAGTGGCAGAATCTAAGGTGGAAGAGCAGGTGTTAAGCCAAAAACTTGAAATCCTCAAAACCTCTGAAGAGTCAGCCCTGCCCCTCGCGGATTTGAGCCTCGTGGCCATACCTTCCGAAAACCCAGCCTTAATAGTCATTTCACAACTTAAAAACTTGGCCGGCGAAAAGGGTGTGGGACTATCAAATATTGAAGCTAAACAAACAGCAGCTGTCGCCAGCATATTTCACACTGAAATAGAAGTAACTGTTGAGGGCGAGATGGGTTCTTTATTTGATTTCTTAAAAGGACTAGGTTCTATTTCCCCTCTTCTTACTTTAGACCAAGTGATAATTAGACAAGAATCAGGAATTGCAAAGGTCGACGCTTTAATATTCGGAAACTTTGCACCCCTTCCCACTACTCTACCTTCCATAACCTCACCGCTTGATGAATTAACCGCAGAAGAGAAGGATATCTTGGCAAAGATTTCCTCATACTCACAACCCGTGTTTACAGAAGTTACCCCGAGCGGGCCATTTGAAAGAGTTGACCTTTTTAATTTTTAGCTAGCTTCAGCGACGGAAACATTGACGGAGGTTTTTTCGAGTGTTGCCCTTACTTTGACCAGGTTTCTTATCGTCTTTATTGTTTTTCCGCCTTTGCCGATAACAAGACCCATAAATTCAGCTTTGGTGTGGATAATAAAATTAGTAACTCCCCCATCGCTTACCTCTTCTAACTCAAAATCTTCACTACCAATAATATTTTTAACCAAGAAGGAAATAAGCTCTTTCACTTGAGCCTTTCAATGAGGCTAGCTACGCTTTGGGAAAGACGCGCCCCTTTAGCCATCCAGGTTTTAATCTTTTCCATGTTGACCTTCTTTAAATCCTTACCCGGTTGCCAAAACCCTAATACTTCATGAGCCTTTCCGCCCTTTTTTGTTTTACTGTCAACGAGAACTATACGGTAAACCGGCTTTCTTCTTACACCCACACGATTTAGTCTAATTGTTAACATTGTGAGAAATTGTACCTATTTTACGGCAAATTTACAAGAGAGATTTAAGGGCTTCCTTGGCTGCTTCTTGTTCTGCTTCACTTTTGTTCCTACCTTTTCCTTTGGCCAAGGCTTTTCCGTCCATGGTTGCCTCTATAATAAACTCCTTTGCGTGGTCTGGACCCGACTCTTCTACTACTATGTACCTGGGTGCCGGCTTACCTTGAGCTTGGATATGTTCCTGAAGTTTGCTTTTTGCATCTTTTAAATCGCTGCTTGCTTTATCAGAAATTTGAGAGAAGATGTGCAGTTTCAAAAAATCATAAACTTTCTCAAGGTCCTGATCTATATAGATTGCCCCGATTATTGCTTCAACGGTGTCTGCCAGAAGCGAGGGGTTTTCCCTTCCGCCACCGTCCTCTTCGCCTTTCGATAGAAAAAGTTTGTCTCCAACTTTTAGTTTCTCTGCAATTTTGGCAAGATTTTGAGTGTTCACGAGATTTGCCCGAAGAGCTGTTAAATAACCCTCTTCTTTCTCAGGATATCTTTCGTAAATTTCTTTGGATACTAAAAATTCTAGAATTGCATCCCCCAAGAATTCCAGCCGTTCGTTTGAACCTCGGACTTTTGGGTTTTCATTGACCCAAGAGCGGTGGGTTAAAGCTTGGGTTAGAAGGTCGCTATTTTTAAAAAATTTAGTGAGTTCGTCCAGGTTTTTCATCTACTTTAGTTCTTCGTGTTGAAAGAGGGCTTCAATTAAATCTCCAACCGTCTCAATCTCGGTAAAATCAACTTTCGCAGTGTTAAAACCTTCCTTCTCAAGAACATTTGTAAAATCTGTCAAATCCGTAGGAGTCATATGTAGATCCTCCGTGAAGAAGTCTTCCTCGTCAATATCCTCGGGCTCAACGCCGATTTGTGAAGCGAGGAGTTCCTTAATTTTATTTATGTTAAGAGTTTCGTCCATTTCCCTTAATCCTTCTTTTCTATATTAGAATATATTGTACCCAATACGCCATTTACGAATGACGGTGAGGCTTCTGCCCCGAATTCTTTGGCGAGTTCCACGGCCTCGTCGATTACCACTTTGGGAGGCGTATCTTCATTTTCCATTTCATAAATTGCAAGTCTTAGAATGGCCAGGTCTATTCGATTGAGCTTATCAACAGGCCAAGCGGTGGCCGCTTTCTCTATCTCCTTGTCGATTTTAGGGAGCTTTGCAATGACTTTCTTGGCGCCCTCATTGAGGTGTGGCTGGTGGGTATAATCTTCTGCAAAAAGAAACTTTAAAGTCTCTCTCCTTTTGAGGTGGCGGGGATCGAAGGCAGTCTTCATTTATTTATAGAAACCACAGTAGGGACAAGCCGTATGAGGTTCTTTAAGTTTTTTGCAGTTTGGACAAGGGGAAAGCGCGGGAAGACTAAATACCCTTTTGCCTTGTCTTCTTCCCGACCTCCCTTTAGTACTTTTCTTTTTTGGTACTGGTGCCATAAGCAAGCGTAATTTTAACTTAAATGAATTCAGTTTGGCAACCACCAGATTAATTTGGCGAGATTGCCTTGCCTTTTAACATCTTGGCAAGCTTAGGGAAACTTTTCGGATTTTTTGTAATGGAAAGTGCTACCTCTTTCGCCTTTTTAATAAGTTCTGTATCCTGCCAAGAAGCAATTTTCAAACTCAAAAAGCCGTGCTGTCTAACTCCAAATACTTCACCCGGCCCCCTTAGTTTAAGGTCAAGCTCAGCTAGTTCAAATCCAGATATCGATTTAGTCAAAGCGGTAAGTCTTGTCAAAATTCCCCGCGATGAACTTTGGGAAAAAACTAGGCAATACGACTTTTTGTCACTTCTTCCCACCCTACCCCTTAGCTGGTGAAGCTGAGCAAGGCCGAATCTCTCTGCCCCTTCGATGACCATAACACATGCATTAGGAATATCAATTCCGACCTCAACAACCGGGGTTGCGACAAGTACATCGGTCCCGCCCCCAGAGAAATCTTCAATTGCCCAACTTTTGTCAGTTAGCGACATCTTCCCGTGAATTAGGCCCAATTTGACCTTTGGCATTAATTTTTTAAGATTTTCAAATTCTTTGGTTGCGGCTTTTACCTGGGTCATGGACTCAACTTGCGACTCTTCAATTAAAGGGCAAATGACAAATGCCTGAACTTTATCCTTTAATATTTTCTTTTCTATCCAGGAGTAAGCTGCTTCTCTTTTTGCGGGAGTTAATACCCAAGTCGTTATCTTTTTTCTGCCCGCCGGAAGCTCTCGCAGGGTGGATAGGGCGAGGTCTCCATAAAAAGTGAGAGCGACGGTTCTTGGTATGGGAGTTGCCGTCATAGTTAAAACGTGAGGCGAAACTTTTCTTTTACCTACCTTTCTTATTAAATGCGACCTCTGCTCTACCCCGAATCTATGCTGCTCATCAATGACAACAAGAGCCGCTTTATCTAAGTCGACTTTTCTATGAATGAGGGCGTGGGTGCCAACAAATATGTCTGTTTTGCCCACACCTTTTTTTATTCCCTCCGAGGTAACGAGGGTGACCCTTATTTTAAAAGGAGAAAAAAGCGAGTTTAAGGTCTCAAAGTGCTGTTGGGCAAGAATTTGAGTTGGAGCCATAAAAACCGACTGGAAGCCGTTAGAAAAGGAGGCAAATGCGGCAATTGCGGAAACGACGGTTTTGCCGCTCCCCACGTCTCCTTCTAAAATTCTATTCATAGGTGAGGCGCCTTTTAGGTCTTCTAAAATTTCCCTGACTGCCGAATCCTGCGAAGAGGTTAGAGTAAAAGGGAGCGAATTTATGAAAGAATCTATTTCTTTTTGATCGACGGCTATTTGGTAGGAGACTTCATTTTTGAGCCATTCCTCTTTTCTTAAGTAGCTTGCCAGCTGTAAAAACAAAAGCTCATTAAAGGAAAGCCGGACTCTTCCCTTTTCGGCCTCGTCTAAATTTTTTGGAAAATGCACAGACTTTACTGCCTCCTTAAAGAGGACAAATGCATATGAGGTTAAGAGTTTTTGGGGCAGGAATTCAGCAAATTCATCTTCTACTAATGGATAGACCAAGGCAATTTTTGAACGCAGCCATTTTGAAGATATTCCAGCCGTTTCGTGATAGACGGGAATGAGCCTTCCTGTATGGACTCCGGGGCCTGCCTTGGCAATTTCATACTCTGGGGAAATCATGGCGAGCTTTCTTGAAAACCAGCCTACTTTACCGGCCAAAAATATACTTGTTCCTTCTGGTAAGCTTTTGACTAGATAAGATTGATTGAACCAGACCACTTCAATTGTCCCGGTTTTATCTCTCACTTTAGCGAGCTGGATTTTTTTGCCCCATTTAGTGTAAATATTTTTTATCTCTGTAATTTCCCCTCCTACTGTCACCAGTTCGTCGGGGTTAAGGGAGGATATGCTTTTAGTATTTCGAAAATCCAAATAACGGAAAGGGACGTGAGTAAGAAGGTCTCGAACGTTATAAATTTCTAGTTTTTCAAGGCGCCGAGCATATGCGGCTCCAACGTTAGGAATTGACGTAGTCGGCGATGAAAGTTTCATTTATTTAAAACAATGATACTACAACCTATAAGGCACTTAAGAAGGGAATTATCGAGGTCAATATTAGAGCAAGGGTGGCGATAACTACCAAAATGACAAACAGTTTTCTTTGTTTTTTACTTAATAGCATTATTTTACCTTCAGGAAAGTTTTTTTACCGACCTTGATTTCATCCCCAGATTTTGGCTGGTAGTTGGTATCCTTTATTACTTTTCCACCAACCTCAACTGCCCCGGCGCCAATGAGCCTCTTTGCTTCGCTAATACTGGCAAGAGACGTATAAGGTGCAATCGTCCCCGCAAAAGAGTCTTTCGCTGGAACTTCTAAATTATATTCAGGTTTTCTCTCTTGAAAAGTTGTTTCGAAATATTCCTGACTAAGTTTAGCCGAGTCTTCTCCCCAAAGCGTGCCAACTATTTCCGAAGCAAGACGTTTTTTCTCTCCCATAGGATCTTTTTTTATTTTCTCATCAAGACCCGTTAGATCTACCTCGGTAAGAAGCTCAAATCCCGTGAATATCGCCTCATCAGGAAATGACATGATTCCGGCATAGAAGTTTTCGGAAGTCGCATCTAGAAACAAAGCGTTTCCTGCTGTTTTCCCAACCTTATTGCCTTCTTTATCGACTAAAAGCTTAGTTGCTAGTACATATTTTTCTTTAGACTTTAAGGCCTTCATAAGAGTCCTCCCTGCAAGCATATTAAAGATTTGATCGCTTCCCCCAATTTCCAAATCAACGTCCATTTCGACCGTGTCAATTCCTTGGGCGACAGGATACAAAAACTCGCTTAGGTAAATTGGTTCATTTTTCTTGAGTCTTAATTCAAACATATCCCTTTCTATCATTTGCTGCACGGTAAAGTTTGAAGTAATTTCTATGAGGTCCTTAAATGTTTTTTTGTCATTCCACTCGGAGTTATAAAGAATTTTTGCCGGATTATCACCCTCAAATGAGAGAATTTTTCCAACTTGCTCCTTCCACTTTTCAGTGTTTTTGAGCACTTCCTCTCGGCTGAGTTTTTTTCTTGCAGTTACCTTATCGGTAGGGTCTCCTATCATCCCGGTAAAGTCCCCTATCAGAAAAATTACTTCGTGGCCGAGTTTCTGAAATTGTCTTAATTTTAATATTCCGACCAGATTTCCAAGGTGAAGACTAGGCATAGACGGGTCAAAGCCCTGATAAAGCTTAATTTTTCGGGAAGACATAAGCTCTTTTAACCCGTCTTTGGAGGGCAGTATCTCTGCCACCCCTCTTGTTAAAACATAGTCTTCGTCCATTTATACCTATTTTAGGCATACTTTGCTACAATGACAAGTAATGTGGAGAGATAGGGTAAGGCGAAGGAGGCTTTCTCGCCTTCGTGTGGGTTCACTAACTAGCCGAAAAATACTTACAATTGTTAAGATTGCCTTTATAGGCGTAATTGGCCTCTTTTTTGCAGCTTTTTTACTTCTTCCTGTTTTTGCCTTTAACCTGCCGTCCCCAGACGAGGTTGTTAGACGGGAGGGATTCTCAACTAAGATTTTGGATAGAAACGGAGAAGTTCTCTACGACATTTTCTTAGACCAAAGAAGAACTTCAGTTCCCCTTGATGAAGTCCCCCTTTACATGAGGCAAGCAACTATTGCAATTGAAGATAAAAACTTTTATAAGCACCAGGGATTTGACCCTACAGGCTACGTAAGGGCCGTATATAACATAATTATAAACCGCAGGCTCCAGGGAGGTTCCACACTCACCCAGCAACTCGTTAAAAATGTTCTTCTGTCCCCTGAAAGGACGGTATTCAGGAAAGTAAAAGAGTTTATTCTGGCAATTCAGATTGAACGCAAATACTCGAAAGACGAAATACTACAAATGTACTTAAATGAAGCTCCTTATGGGGGTACCGCTTGGGGGGTAGGAAGCTCCGCCGAGATTTATTTCGGTAAAAAAGTGAAAGACTTAACTCTTACCGAATCCGCTGTGCTTGCGGGACTGCCACAAAGGCCTTCTGTTTATTCACCTTATTCCTCAACCCCAGACGCATATATAGGACGCACCCAGGAAGTTTTAAGAAGAATGCGCGAAGACGACTATATTACAAAAGACCAGGAGGCAGCAGCCCGGGAGGAGCTTGAAAATATAACTTTCCAGGATAGGGCGGCGAGCTTCAAAGCGCCACACTTTGTCCAATATGTTCAGAAAATCCTTTCTGAAAGATATGGAGAGGCGGTTGTTGAGCAAGGAGGGCTTAAAGTTACAACCACACTTGATTTGAAGCTTCAGGAAGAAGCAGAGGCTATTGTAGGGGAGGAGATTGAAAAAGTTGAAAAACAGAATATTACAAATGGGGCGGCCGTTGCTATAAACCCAGAAACCGGAGAGATTTTAGCTATGGTTGGGTCTAAAGATTTTGACGCACCAGACTACGACGGACAATTCAATGCGGTAACTCAAGCACTAAGACAACCAGGAAGTTCAATTAAGCCCGTAACATATGTTACCGCCCTTAAGGAAGGGCATAGCGCCTCAACGCTCATTATGGATGTTGCAACTACCTTTCCGGGAGGAATTGGCCAGCCCGAATATAAACCAGTCAATTACGACGGAAAGTTCAGGGGGCCCATGCAAGTTCGATTTGGCCTGGCAAACTCCATCAATATGGTAGCCGTTAAAATGCTCGCTATGGTTGGGATAAAAGATACGCTTGAAACCGCCTATGATTTGGGCATTTCAACCATGGAACCGAATCAAGAGACTCTAAATAGAGTTGGCCTTTCTTTAACCCTCGGAGGCGGAGAGGTTAGACTTCTTGAACTTACGGGAGCCTACGCTGCATTTATGAATAAAGGCTTTAGGGTAGACCCTGTTGCAATCCTTAAGGTTGAAGATCAAAAAGGGAAAGTTCTCGAAGAAGAAAAACCAAAAAAAGGAAAAAGAGTATTAAGCGAAGAACAAGCTTTTATAATTGCCGACATTCTCTCTGACAATAATGCGCGTTCAGAAATTTTCGGAACAAATTCACTTCTTAATATTCCGGGCAAAACCATTGCTGTAAAAACAGGAACGACCAATGATAAGCGTGACAACTGGACTGTCGGAGGAAATTCTCAAGGATTAGTTGGAGTATGGGTAGGTAATAATGACTACTCCCCAATGCTATCCGTCGCCTCAGGAGTTTCTGGCGCCTCCCCTATTTGGAGGAGGGTGCTCCTCGAGGTTTTAAAGGATAAACCTTCAGTTAAATTTGATATCCCTTCCGGGATTGTAACCGCTTCGGTCGACAGCGTATCGGGCTATCGGTCACACGATGGTTATCCTTCAAGACAAGAATACTTCATAAAAGGTACAGAACCAGGGGAAGACCCGGTCCACACCAAGCTCAAAGTTTGCAAATCTGACGGGAGATTAGCAACTCCAAGCGACATTGCTGGGGGCAACTACGAAGAAAAAGAATTTTTTGTTTTCAAAGAAGAAGATCCTACTGCTGGGCCAAGTGAACCCAATCGTTGGCAAGAAGGAATTCTAGCCTGGCTATCAACTCAAGGAGACTCGCGTTACCACCCGCCTACGGATTACTGCGGTTCCTCGACTCCGGTTAACGTGGAATTTGATACGCCAATGGACCATGCATCAAATCTACCCAACACTTTCAAGGTCAAGGTAAGGGCCGACTCAACTGCCGACATTGTCCAGGTCGAGTTAGAAGTGGATGGAGTTAAAGTAAGGACATTTACCGGTCCTCCATTTGAGCACGATGTAACTCTAGCCGACGGTGTTCATACAATACGTGCCAAGGCGAAAGATGCCAATGGAAAAGAATCTGATAGAAGTATAACAATTGGAATGAATACGACATGGGATTCAAATTTGTCGCCCACTCCCACCCCGACTCCCTAGCGTGATTGTGGTATAATTTCCTGACCTGACCTGGTAAGTATGGTAAGTAGTATTGAGAGGTTAGTACAGAACGGTGAGAGTATTCAAGAGGTTAAAACACTACTCGTAAGTAGTTGGGCCGAGATCGCCGCCCATCTCCCTGCAGATTTTAATCGCCATCATGTAGGTTTTGCTCGGGACTATTTTAGAGTTCAGTTGAGATTGGCTAAGGGTCAGAAAAAGAGAGCTCGGGAAATTTTTAGAGGACTGGAAAAACGGAATGGATATAACGAATTTGA
The DNA here is from genome assembly GCA_964396785.1 of uncultured Gammaproteobacteria bacterium. Lineage (GTDB taxonomy): Bacteria > Patescibacteriota > Microgenomatia > UBA8517 > UBA8517 > RBG-16-42-24. Next base: position 28,004 of record CAYNFU010000005.1, read on the forward strand.
GACAACTAATAAACGGCTTCTGGCCGCTATAGATTTAGCCGTAAGAGGGTCAACCAACTGGGTTGACGAGTCAAGACAGCCGGTAGATCCATTATTCCGGCTAAACCATAGGTTAAGCCCTAGTGATCACCCCAAAATTTAATTTGATAGTTTTTAAAAATTTTTCCCTAATTGCACCAACTTCCTCATTGGTAAGTGTTTTTCCTGAGTGTTGATACCAGAGACGGAATGTATATGCGTCTTGATAAGTATCAACGAGTTCTATCTTAGCTATTAACTTATTTGACCATTTTACAGAAGAAATTACTTCACCAATCTTGGTTCTTCTTGGAAAAGATAAGGTTATATCCTCGATTTGGGCGGGGTATTTAGGAACATGTTTGAAGCTACCTACATCCCTCGCAGCCTTTCTTAAGTCTTCAATTCCAAGTTCATAATAATAGTATCCTTCGAAAAGTTCTCCGAAAGACCCTATTTCTTTCGATCTAGATTTAATAGTTAATCTCCTTCCAGGAAGATAATCTGGTCCTTCTTCGGGGGTTAATTCTCCTTCAAAGTTAAGTTCTGCCAATAGACCCTCGATAGTTCCCCTCGCCTCTCTAAAAGAGGTATTGGCGAATATTCCGGCAAACATCATCCTTTCTTCTGGTAATTCTCCCCTCCTCGGGATATATACATTGGCCATTTCGAATAGATGAAATGTTTCTTTCTCTCCAGAATTTTCCTTCGCCGCTTTTACCAACGATTGCCTTAGTGACGTTCTTAGATATTCTCCCTCTACTCCGAGGGGATTTTTTATTTTCAACCCTTCCTTAGCCTCATCTCGGGAGACCAATGAAAGAGTATAAACTTCGAATCCCCCATAACCCTTCAAGATATTTTTAACTTTGGTTTCGAATTCAAATGGAGAATTAGCTAGAGGTTCAGGTAATCCCCCTTCCATTAATTTACTTGGAAGTCTCAGGTAACCATAAATTCTGGCGATTTCTTCAACAATATCCTCGGCAATTGTAATGTCGTTTACTCTCCATGATGGGATTAGGACCTCGATATTATCTTTTTGCCACGAAATCTCGAAGCCTAAGGAAGTAAGAATTTCTGCTATTAGTCCTTTTGACAAATTAAGGCCCAAAGAGTTGTTAATAAAATTAAGAGAGCAACTAACTTTTTTAACCCTGTAGAGTTTAGGGTAAATATCAAGTATTTCCTTTTCGGCTTTCCCCTTGGTCAAACTTTCAAATAACTCAATCCCACGGGCAATTCCAAGGCTAACTAATTCGGGATCGAGACCTTTTTCAAAAAGAACCGCAGCCTCGGTTCTCTGGGCTAGGCCCATAGAAGTTTTCCTGATGTTTACTGGGTTATAAGTTTGGACAAAAAGAAGAATATTCTTGGTAGTTTCGTCGACTGCTGAATTTTCCCCACCCATAATTCCGGCAAGGTCGATGAGCCTTCCCTTCCCATCCTCAATTACAATATCGTCTCCGGCAAGTACGTGGGTCTTTCCGTCAAGAGTTGTTAGCTTCTCTCCCCTTTTACTTTTGCGAAGTACCATTTTTGCCCCAAATATTTTGTCGTAATCAAATGTATGAACCGGTTGCCCCAGTTCGTGCATAATGTAGTTTGAAATATCAACAACGTTATTTATGGGTCTTACCCCAACAGCCAAGAGCCTCTCTTTAATCCGGTCGGGTGACTGGGCAATACTAACATTTTTTATTAAAACAGCAGAGAACCTAGGACATAAATTGGGTTCTACACCAGCCTCCAAATACTTCACTTTATTAACAAATTTGAGATTACCTACTTTGATCGAATGAAGTGATGCTCTAACACCAAATTGGGGTAATATTGCGGTAGCCTCCCTAGCTATTCCAAATACAGATGCCGAATCAACCCTATTTGTTGTTACTTCTATTGAATAAACAGAGTCAGAACCTACTTTCTCAACCTTTTCGACAGAAGGTCCACACAAGGATAAATATTTCGCAACTTCACTCGGCGAAGCGCTCGTTTTAAGAAAATTTCTGAGCCAACTATCTGGTATTAAAATATCCATATTAGAATTGCCGTAGAATTTTTAAGTCAGAACTATATAAAAGTCGTATGTCAGGGACAGAGAGTCCAGATTTCATCATATAGGTCCTTTCTACCCCCAAGCCGAAGGCAAATCCCGTATATTTCTCGGGATCAACGCCGCCGTTTTTAAGAACGGTAGGGTGAACCATTCCAGCTCCACCAAGTTCAAGCCAGCCTTCTTTACAAACCTTGCAACCTTTCCCCATACAAATTCCACAAGTGATATCAACTTCAAAGGAAGGCTCGGTAAATTGAAAATGATAAGGTCTAAGTCTAGTTTTTCTTTGAGAACCAAAGAAATTTCGAGCAAAATAATCGAGTGTACCTTTAAGATGTACAATCGAAATTCCTTTATCAATAACTAGGCCCTCGAACTGATGAAACATAGGATAGTGAGACGCGTCTATCTGTCTCCGATAACATTTTGCGATATTAATCATTCTAATAGGGGGTTCTTTTACTCTTTGCATTTCTCTGATTTGGCCAGAGGAAGTATGAGGTGTATAAACCATTTGACCATACCGTGGGTGAGCAGGGACTTCCATAAAGAAAGTTTCCCACTCGTCACGGGCCGGGTGGTCCTTGGTCATGTTTAGGCCTTCGAAAACAAACCAATCCCAGTCAACTTCTGGATATCGAACCCTTACAAATCCGATCTGGGCAAAAGTTTTTGCGATTTCATCAATTGCCTTTGTTACAAGGTGAAGGTGACCTTGTGGGGGTTTTATTCCTGGAATTGTGGGGTCAAACCACTCGCGAGCGGATTCTTTAAAAGAATTCTTTTTTTCAGAAAGAAGAGAAACAAGAGCATTTTTGGCCTCGTTTATCAAAACTCCGACTAGTTTTTTTTCTTCACCGGGAACAGTCTTTATTTTCTTAAACAGTTCCGTGAGCTTTCCACTTCTCCCCAAGTAAACGATCCTCAATTCTTCCAAATCTTCCGTCGATTTTGCAGCAGAAATTTGGGCAATCGCCTGATTTTTTAGACTAAGTATTTCTTCCCTCATAATGCTTCTCTATATATTTTTTGGATCAAGATTTTTAGTCTGAATTTAAGTATATCTTATTGTTCGATTCTAAGAATACAGCTAGACTGTCCCATACCATGACCTCTTGGCAGTTTGATTAAATGTGTTTGAGGTAGTATATCTGCTGGACAATATCTTTTAGCAATTTCATCTGCTGATTTATCGGTCTGTAGACGAGTCTCTATTAAACCCAGAATATTACATCCTCTACAAGAACCGATTGTTGTTTGCAAACATTCTTTCATTAAAATCACCTCCTTTTTCTCAATAAAATAACCTCCCCTTCGGGAGGTTATTCCCAACAGAGCTTCAACCTCCCTACTTAAGAGAAGGTAAAGCTAAAGAATTTAACCGATAACATTTCTGTCATTAGAGTGATTTTAACTTGTTTATTTGACTATTTCAACAATTTTCTTAAATGTGCTAGGGTCATTCACTGCAATGTCGGCTAAAATTTTTCTGTCTAGTTCAATTTTTGCCCTTTTAAGACTTGCAATAAATTTGGAATAGGAAAGGCCTTCTTCTCTCACTGCCGCATTAAGTCTTATTATCCAAAGATTTCTTAAGTCGCGCTTTCTCAATTTTCTTCCGTGATATGCGTACTGCCCAGCGTGGAGTAGGGCTTCTTTAGCAACTTTAATTCTAACTCTTCTTGCCTGTTTAAAACCCTTGGCCCGTTTTAAGAATTTTCTGTGGCGTCTGGCTGAGGTTGACTTTACTCTTGCCATTATTTCCCTAAAACCTTTCTAATTTTTCTGGCATAAACCGGCTTTACAATGGTCGGTCTTCGCAGGCGCCTGAGCCTTTTTGACGATTTTCCCACACTCAAGTGTCGGGCGAAAGCCCTGCGTCTAATGACCTTCCCATTTTTGGTAATTTTAAATCTTTTAGTTAGCGACTTTCTGGTCTTTGGTTTCGGCATTTTCGTCAGCCTTTCTTTTACCCAAGGGTGAAATTATAGTTATCAAGTGTCGGCCAAAAAATTTTGGTTCCATGTCGGTTATTACCGAATCTCCTAAAATTTCCAAAATTCTCTTTATGAGGAGATATCCAAACCTGGTACTCCCCATTTGACGTCCTGTAAAAGCTACCACTACTTTAACTTTATCTTTGTCAGCCAAAAACTCCCTGATACGCTCAATTCTAAAATTAAAATCATTCTCTGCAATAAATGGAGAGAATCTAATCTCCTTTATTTCCCCACCTTTTACCTTCTTTTGCTGACTTCTTAGTTTTTTCTCTTCCTGGTAACGAAACTTTCCCAAATCAACGATCTTTGCAACGGGTGGACTGGCCGTTGGGGCAATTTCAATAAGAGCCAGTCCAGATTCTTTCGCTTTGGCTAATGCTTCATCTCGAGGCAGAATACCAAGTTGTTTACCATCTCCAGCAATTACCCGAAGCTTCTCGGCTCTTATTTGATCGTTGATTCTATAACTCACCGCTTACAATTAAATTTTAACATTATCGAAGCTATTTCACAAATCAAGACTTTTTTCCTCTATTTTTCCTTCGACTCTCTTGAGAAGAGCTTCTTCCGTCATTTGACCCAAGTCTTCTCCAGTTCTTAAGCGAACTGCAACTTTTTTGGCCGATTCTTCTTTGTCCCCAATTATTAACATGTAGGGAATTTTTTGTTCCTGGGCGTCTCTAATTTTCGCTTGAAGTGTTTCGTTTCTTTCGTCGAGTTCCACCCTTACACCCGAGCCCTTAAGCGACTCAAAGACCTTTTTTGCATAAACTAAATTCCTTTCGGTTATAGGTAAAATTTTAATTTGGACTGGAGATATCCAAACGGGAAATGCTCCGGCAAAGTGTTCGGTGATAATGCCAATAAACCTCTCAAGAGACCCGTATACAACTCTATGTACAACCACGGGAGTCTTTGTTGTACCATCTTTGGCTGAATATTTCAGGTCAAACCTCTTGGGGATTTGGAAATCAAGTTGAAGAGTGCCCATCTGCCAATCTCGACCAATTGAATCCTTCATTAAAATGTCGATTTTGGGTCCGTAAAAAGCACCATCGCCCTCAAGGATAGAATATTCCTTTCCCGAATTTTCTAAAATTTCTTTGAGTTCAGCCTCAGCCCGATCCCAAATTTTTCGTTCCCCCATAAATTTCTCAGGCCTGGTTCCGAGTCTAAAGCTATATTTGAGTCCGAAAATTGTATAAAATTTCTCAGTTATTTCAAAAAGTTCTTTATAAGCTTCCTTTATTTGATCTTCCTCAATAAAAATGTGGGCATCGTCTTGTCTAAACTCCCTAATTCTTAGGAGTCCATTTAGAGTACCCGATCTTTCGAATCTATGGAGGGTGTCTGTGTCGCTCAATTTAAGCGGCAAATCACGGTAAGATCTGGTAATACTTGCAAATACAACCATTGCATTAGGGCAGTTCATAGGCTTAAGTACATAAGTCTCCCCCTCTTCGGTTTCTGATAGAAACATATATTCCTTATAGTGGTCCCAATGTCCGGATATTTCGTACAACTCCTTTTTATTAATTAATGGGGAAACTATTTCTTGGTAATTGTACTTTTCGTGTTCCTTACGCCAGAAATCTACGAGTTCTAGATAAAGCTTCACCCCGTTAGGTAGCCAGTAGGCCATACCGGGTGCAGTTTCGTGGAATATAAAAAGACCTAGTTCTCTGCCTATTTTCTTATGGTCTCTTTTTTTAGCTTCTTCCAACTTTAATAAGTACTCGTCGAGTTCCCTTTGGGAAGGGAAGACCGTTCCATAGATTCTGGTAAGCATGGGGTTTTTCTCGCTCCCTCTCCAATAAGCTCCGGCAAGGGAAAGGAGTTTGAAGTGTTTTAGTGATTCTTTAGGGTTTTCAACGTGCCCTCCTCGGCATAAATCTTCGTATTCCCCTGATTTATAAACGGTTAGTTTTTCCC